>JAQSDS010000099.1 GCA_029946045.1 Rhodoferax sp. | reverse complement strand
TCGCGACTCAGCAGCAAGGTGTGCTTGCCGCGCCAGCCCTGGCCACTCGCGCTGGCCAACTCGACTTCGAGCACCGGGGCCGAGTCGGTGAACACCCGGTAGCCCAACGGTCCCAAGGCTGTGGCGATCTGGTCGCTCAGCTTTTGCAGGCGGCTGCGCATGACCTTGTGGTAGTCCCGGCCCCGGGCATAAACCGACACAATGCCCTCTGCCGGTTTGTCAAGCCGCGCAAACTCCAGCGCCTGCCAGCCAGCGGGGGTATCGGCTGGCAAATAATCCATGCGCGCTGTGATCACGCGCACGGTGCCCGGCACCAGCTCGGCCGGGCGCGCGCGCTTGAGGCCATGGGCCGCCATGTAATTCATGTCGCCATGGAAACCGGCCGCCAGCCACGCCGATAATCCGGGTTCTGCGGCGCTTAAATCGACACCCGCCACGCCAATTTGTGAAAATCCCAATGCCCGCCCCCAATCCTGAATTTTGGAGACCCATTGACTGCCATTGAGTTGCTGCATGGTGTTGATCACCTGCCGATTGTAAAAACCCTGCTGTGGCGCGATGAGACCGCCACCGAGCAGTTTGCCCGCGCGTTGGCGGCACGGCCAGAACTGCGCCAGGCCTACATCGAATTGCAAGGCGATCTGGGTGCCGGAAAGACCACGCTGGTGCGGCATCTGTTGCGGGCCCTGGGAGTGCAGGGGCGCATCAAAAGCCCCACCTATGCCGTGGTCGAGCCCTATGAACTGCCCGAGCTCCCTGTGTGGCACTTTGACTTTTACCGCTTCAGCGACCCGCGCGAGTGGACTGATGCCGGCTTTCGCGACATCTTTGCCAGCCCGGGTCTGAAACTGGCCGAATGGCCTGAAAAAGCCGCCGGCTGTGTGCCACTGGCCGACCTGGTGCTGCAGCTCAACGTGCACGACGACACGTCGCGCCAGGTACGCCTGACAGCACAAACCAAGCTGGGGGCCGGTCTGCTGCAGGGTCTTGACGCTGCCAAACCGGACCTGGTGGTCGCATGAAACGCCGCCAACTGTTGCAGTCGGGCACCTTGGCGCTGTTGCTGGGTACCCAGCATCTGGCCCGTGGCGCCACCATCGTGGCAGTGCGGGTGTGGCCAGCACCCGATTACTCACGGGTCACCATTGAGTCCGACGTCAGCCTGAGTTTCAACCAGACTTTTATCCCTAACCCGCCGCGACTGGCCGTGGACCTGCGGGGCATCGAGCTGAATCCGGCGCTCAAGGAGTTGGTGGCCAAAGTGAGCGCCAACGATCCCACCATTTCTGGCATTCGCGTCGGCCAGTTTGGCCCTGGCGTGGTCCGGCTGGTGTTTGACCTCAAGCAGGCGATTGCACCGCAGGTCTTCAGCCTGACGCCGGTCGCGGCCTACCAGCACCGGCTGGTATTTGATTTGTACCCGACACAAGTGGCCGACCCGCTGGAGACCCTGATTGCCGAGCGCCTCAAAGAAAGCGCCAGCAGCCGCATCACCACCGTCCCTGCAGCCGACCCGCTGGGCGAATTGATCGCACAAACATCGCAACTACGCCCACCAGAGTCACCTTCGCCACCCAAAGAAGTCAAAAGGCTGCCGCCGCAAGTCATGAGCGTGCCAGCCCCGGCAGCCACCGACCGACTCATCATCATTGCGCTCGATCCTGGCCACGGGGGTGAAGATCCCGGCGCCATTGGCCCCGGGGGGACCTATGAAAAAAATGTGGTGTTGCGTCTGGCCCACATGCTGCGCGAACGCATCAACGTCGCCACGAGCAATGGCAATCCGATGCGGGCCTTTTTAACCCGTGATGCCGACTTCTTTGTCCCCTTGCACACCCGGGTCGACAAAGCACGCCGGGTGCAAGCTGACCTCTTTATCAGCCTGCATGCCGATGCCTTTTTACGCCGCACCCCCAAGGTGCCAGCGTGTTTGCGTTGAGTCAGGACGGTGCCTCCAGCAGCGCCGCGCGCTGGATGGCTGCCAAGGAGAACAAAGCCGACTCGGTGGGCGGTCTCAATGTGCGGGCCAAGGACGCCGAGGTCAAGCGTGCCCTGCTTGACATGAGCACTGCGGCCCAGATCAAGGACAGCCTGCAGCTCGGCGGTGCCATGCTCAAGGAAATTAGCCGCGTCGGCAAGCTCCACAAGCCGCGGGTTGAACAGGCCGGGTTTGCGGTACTCAAAGCACCCGATATTCCCAGTGTGCTGGTCGAAGCGGCATTTATCAGCAACCCCGATGAAGAGGCCAAGCTCAACAGCGATGCCTATCTGAACCTGTTGGCAGACGCCCTGATGCGGGGCATAGACGGCTATTTCGCCCGAAACCCGCCGCTGGCGCGCAGCCGGACCAGCTGAATCAGACCCAGTTCACACACAGGTCAGCCTGCGCACGCGTGCTCGCAATGCGCACGGCGTTGGGTTCGTCGGTACGTTCCATCCAGTCCAGCGCCTGCGCACGGCTGCGGCCAAAGCGCATATGGCGCGCCAGCAGGCGCTCCCGGCGCAGCGCGTCAGGCACATCAAGGTACCAGATTTCGTCGACGACCTCACGCACCTGAACCCAGGGCGCATCATCGAACAGCAGGTAATTGCCTTCGGTGATGACCAGGGGCGTGTCTGACGCCACCGCGATGGCACCGGCAACAGGCTCTTCGATGTCACGTCTGAACTCGGGCGCATAAATGACTTCAGACGCTGACTGGTTTTTGATGCGCCGCAAGAGGTTGACATAACCTGCCGCATCAAAGGTGTCTGGCGCGCCCTTGCGCTGGCTCCGCCCCAAACGGACCAGTTCACTGTGGGCCAGGTGGAAGCCGTCCATCGGCACCCCTTGCACCTGCCCTGGGTAATGCGCTATCAAAGCCTCAGCCAGGGTCGATTTACCTGCGCCCGGCGGGGCCACCAGACCCAGGATTTTGCGCGTGCCCGATGCCAGCAGCTGGGTGATGCGCTCGAGACAAAGCTGCGGCAGCGGATGGTCTGCAAACCGTCCAGGTATTTCCATCATGGGCTCAACTGGCAAAGGCATAAGCGACCTGTGCCAGCCGCGCCAGCACCTCGGCGCGCGTCGGTGGCACGCAGCCACGGCGCATCACACACAGGCTGGCACTGGCGATGGCGCTGGTCAACAATGACTTGGCGACCTCGTCGGACACGGGTTCCGTGCCCCAGCCGGCGGGTAACTTTTGCGCCAGCATGGCAACCACCAAACCGGCCAGAAAGCAGTCACCCGCCCCCACCGTGTCCACCACTGCAATGGGTTCCAACTCGCGCGCGGCAAACACCTGGCCCTGACGCGTCAGCAGCATGGCACCCGCACCGCCCAGAGTCAGCGCCATGACGCTGGCGCGCGTGCCTTGTAGCAAATGTTGCGCCTGCTCCAACGCACTGGCACCGGGCAGGGACAGGCAAAGCAGGTCTTCGTCGCTGGCCTTGATGACATCGGCGTATTGCAGCGCGGCAAGCACATGGCGGCGATAGGCATCCAGATCAGGCATCACCGAGGGGCGCAAGTTGGCATCAATGACCACGGTACGGCCCGCCTCGCGCTGCGCTGCCAACCAGGGTAAGTAGACCGCGGCATCGTCGGGCGACAAGGCCAGCGCGCCAGTGCAGACCAGGGACAAGTTGTCCAGTGCGGCGCAGGCTTGCGTCAGCGCGGCTGCAGTAGTGGCACGGTCGGCCACACCTTCGCGGTAAAACGCATAGTCGGGATGGCCCTGGTCAGTGACATTCACCACCGCCAGCGAGGTCACCTCGAGCACGGGCTGCGGGACCGCCAGATGAACCCCATCGTCCAACAAGCCCTGTGCCAGACGGCGGCCGAAACGGTCGCGCGACAGGGGATTCAGGTACAGCGTAGCCACACCCTGGCGCGCAATCGCACGCGTCAGGTTGTAGACCGCGCCTCCCAGGCAGGGCTCAAACCGACCATCGGGGTTGGCGATGAAGTCAATCAAGGCCTCACCGGCCGTAGCCACCTGAGCCGAACAATTTATTTGTGCCATATTAGGGTTTTCCATAACTAAAACAACTTGATTTAATAACTAGTTTGCAACTATAGTTCAGTCACGCCGACTTCACAAGCGTAATTTCCCGCAGGCCGCACGATGCACCCCCTGCAAACGATCGAAACCAGCCTAATCCAACGAGGAGCCTCCAAATGAAATTGTCAACCACCCTGCTGCTGAGCACCCTGACCCTGGCAACCAGCGCCGCTTTTGCCGCCGAACCCGTCATTGGCCTGATCACCAAGACCGACACCAACCCCTTCTTCGTCAAAATGAAAGAAGGCGCACAAGCCGAAGCCAAAAAAGCCGGTGCCAAGCTCATGACTGCAGCCGGTAAAAAAGACGGCGATACCGCCAGCCAGATCACCGCGCTTGAGAACATGGCCGCTGCCGGCGCCAAGACCATTTTGATCACCTCCACAGGCGACGCCATCATCCCGACCGTGAAAAAAGTTCAGGCCAAAGGCGTTCAGGTGATCGCACTGGACAGCCCGTTTGAAGGTGCCGATGCCCTGTTTGCCACCGACAACTACAAAGCTGGCGTGCTGATTGGCCAATACGCCAAAGCCGCCCTGGGCAACAAGCCCGCCAAGATCGCCATGCTTGACCTGTTCCCCGGTCACCCGGTGGGCGCGCAACGCCACAACGGTTTCATGACCGGCTTTGGCTTGAAGGCCAATGATGCCAAGTCGAATGAGCTCTCAAGCACCGCTGAAACCGTGTGCGCTGGCGACACCGATGGCAACCAGGCCAAAGGCCAGACCGCCATGGAAAACTGCCTGCAGAAGAACCCTGACATCAACGTGGTGTACACCATCAACGAGCCCGCTGCCGCAGGTGCCTACAACGCACTCAAGAAGGCCGGCAAGGAAAAAGGCGTGATCATCGTGTCGGTTGACGGTGGCTGCCAGGGCATCAAGGACACGGCGGCCGGCATCATCACCGCCACCTCGCAGCAGTACCCGCTGAAGATGGCGTCGATGGGCGTCGCTGCTGGCGTGGAATATGCCAAGTCCGGCAAGAAAGCCTCGGGTTATGTGGATACCGGTGTCACGCTGATCGCGGCCAAGGCCGTGGCCGGTGTCGACAGCAAGGACACCAAAATCGGCATGGATCTGTGCTGGGGCACCAAGTAAGTTTTGAAAATGCAAAGCTGCCCGGCCAACGTCTCTGACGGCCGGGCCTTCAATCGACTTTAAACCGGAGTCCGTGATGACCACATCGCAAAAGCGCAACATTCCCTGGGGTGTCCTGGGGCCCTGGATCGCCCTGGGCGTGACCTGCCTGTTTTTTGCCACCCAGTCCGACCGTTTTCTCAGCGGCGGCAACCTGTCGCTGGTGCTGCAGCAGGTCATGGTGGTGGGCGTGCTGGCGATTGGTCAGTCACTGATCATCCTGACCGCCGGCATTGATTTGTCGTGCGGCATGGTGATGGCCCTCGGCGGCGTGGTCATGACCAAGTTCGCGGTCAATTACGGCATCGACCCCTATGCCGCCATCCTCTGTGGACTGGCGGTCACCACCGGCTTTGGCCTGATCAACGGCCTGTTGGTGACACGCATCAAGCTGCCGCCATTCATCGTGACGCTCGGCACCCTGAACATTGCCTTCGCCATCACCCAGATTTACTCGGAATCGCAAACCATCACCAATCTGCCCAGCCCCATGACTGCGCTGGGAGAGACATTCAACCTGGGCAGCACCGAGGTCAGCCTGGGAACGGTGACCATGCTGCTGCTGTACGCGCTGGCCTGGTTTGTCTTGCGTGACACCGCACCCGGCCGCCATTTGTACGCGGTGGGCAACAACCCCGAGGCCGCGCGCCTGACCGGCATCAACGTCGACCGCGTGCTGCTGTTTGTTTACGCACTGGCCGGGCTTTTCTATGGCATTGCCGCCCTGCTCTCGGTTTCACGTACCGGTGTCGGCGACCCCAATGCCGGGCAGACCGAAAACCTCGACGCCATCACGGCGGTGGTGCTGGGTGGCACCAGCCTGTTCGGCGGACGCGGCATTATTTTGGGCTCGCTGGTAGGCGCCGTGATTGTGGGCGTGTTCCGCAACGGCCTGACCCTGATGGGTGTGGCCTCCGTTTACCAAACATTGATTACCG
>JAQSDS010000098.1 GCA_029946045.1 Rhodoferax sp. | reverse complement strand
CATGGGCCACGCCGTCAATAAAATTTTAAAAGACATGATCGTCAAGGCGCGCCAGCTCAAGGGCCTGGACGCGGCCTACATTCCCGGTTGGGACTGCCATGGCCTACCCATCGAAAACGCCATCGAGAAAAAGTTTGGCCGCAAACTGGCGCGTGACGACATGCAAGCTAAAAGCCGCGCCTACGCCACCGAGCAAATCGACCTGCAGCGCGAAGACTTCAAGCGCCTGGGCGTGCTGGGCGACTGGGACCATCCCTACCGCACCATGGACTTCGCCACCGAAGCCAACGAAATCCGCGCCTTCAAGCGCGTCATCGAACGCGGTTTTGTCTACCGCGGTCTGAAGCCCGTGTACTGGTGTTTTGACTGCGGCTCCAGCCTGGCCGAGTTCGAGATTGAATACGCAGACAAGAAGTCGCAAACCCTGGACGTCGGCTTTTTATGCGCCGAGCCGGCCAAATTGGCCAGTGCTTTTGGCCTGGACGCGCTCGCCAAAGACGCGTTCGCCGTCATCTGGACCACCACCGCCTGGACCATTCCGGCCAACCAGGCGCTCAACGCCCACCCCGAACTCAGCTATGCCCTGGTCGACACCGAGCGCGGCCTGCTGGTGCTGGCGCAGGACCTGGTCACCGCCTGCCTGGAACGCTTTGGCCTGAGCGGCACCGTGTTGGCCACAGCCAACGGCAAAGCGCTGGGCGGCATCCACTTCAAGCACCCACTAGCCCATGTTGATGCCGGCTATGACCGGCTGAGCCCGGTTTACCTGGCCGACTACGTCAGCGCCTCTGACGGCACCGGCATCGTGCACTCGGCGCCAGCTTATGGTGTGGAAGACTTCAACAGCTGTGTGGCACACGGCATGGCCTACGACGACATCCTGAACCCGGTGCAAGGCAACGGCACGTATGCCGCCGACTTCCCGCTGTTTGGCGGTCAGCACATCTGGAAGGCTTGCCCGGTCATCATCGACACCTTGCGCGAAGCCGGCCGCCTGTTTTGCAGCACCGACATCACGCACAGTTACCCGCATTGCTGGCGCCACAAAACGCCGGTCATCTACCGCGCAGCTGCCCAGTGGTTCATTCGCATGGACGAGGGTGAGGGTGTCTTCACCAAGGACAAGGCACCCCAGTCGCTGCGCAAGATTGCGCTTGCGGCCATTGAAGAAACCGCCTTCTACCCGGAAAACGGCAAGGTGCGCCTGCGTGACATGATTGCCGGCCGACCCGACTGGTGTATCAGCCGCCAGCGCAGCTGGGGCGTGCCGCTGCCCTTTTTCCTGCACAAGGACTCGGGCGAATTGCACCCGCGCACCATGGAGGTTTTGGACCTGGCCGCCGACATGGTCGAGGTCGGTGGCATCGAGGCCTGGAGCAAGGCCACGACCGAATCCATTCTGGCGAACTTTGGCTGTGGTGCCGACGCCGAACACTACACCAAGAGCAGCGACATTCTGGAGGTCTGGTTTGACTCCGGCACCACCCACACCACGGTGCTCAAGGGCTCGCACGCTGGCGCGGGTCACGAGAGCGGCCCCGAAGCCGACCTCTACCTCGAAGGCCACGACCAGCACCGCGGCTGGTTCCACTCGTCGCTGTTGACCGCCTGCGCCATGTACGGCCGCGCGCCCTACAAAGGCATCCTGACGCACGGTTTTACCGTGGACAGCAAGGGCCACAAGATGAGCAAAAGCGCCGGCAACGGCGTTGACCCGCAGGAGACCAGCAAAAAACTCGGTGCCGAAATCATCCGCCTGTGGGTCGCGGCCAGCGACTATTCAGGCGACATTGCTGGCGACGAAAAGATCCTGGCGCGCGTGGTCGACACCTACCGCCGCATCCGCAACACACTGAAGTTTTTGCTGGCCAACACCCAAGACTTTGACCCAGCCGTGGACACCGTGGCGCTGGACCAGATGCTGGAAATCGACTGCTACGCCCTGAGCCGTGCGGCCCAACTGCAGGCCGACATCCTGGCGCATTTTGAAGTTTACGAATTTCACCCGGTGGTAGCCAAGCTGCAGATTTACTGCAGCGAAGACCTGGGCTCGTTCTACCTCGATGTTCTGAAAGACCGGCTCTACACCACCGCCCCCAAATCGCTGGCGCGGCGCAGTGCGCAAACGGCGCTGTGGCAAATCACCCAGGCCATGCTGCGCTGGATGGCGCCATTTTTGAGCTTTACTGCCGAAGAGGCTTGGAGCGTGCTGGGTACGGCGGGCAAGACACCCACCGCCACGCGCGAATCCATTTTCATGGACCACTATGTGAACATGGACGAGGCCGACGCAGCGCGGCTGGCCAAGTGGGCGCGCATTCGCGAACTGCGCGATGCCGTCAACAAAGAGATTGAAGTCTTGCGCGCCGACGGCAAGCTGGGCTCTTCACTGCAAGCCCGGGTGGCATTGACGGTGGGACCTGACGACCACGCGCTGCTGTCCAGCCTGGGTGATGACCTGAAATTTGTCTTCATCACCTCGGCCATGGACTTGCACAGCGGGGACGCCCTGGCCATCCAGGTCAGCCCCTCGACTGACACCAAGTGCGAGCGCTGCTGGCACTACCGCGACGATGTCGGCGTGGACAGCGCCCACCCAACCCTGTGCGGCCGCTGCACCAGCAATCTGTTTGGCACGGGCGAAACCCGCACGGTGGCCTGATGGCACGCAAGCCGTTCGCACCCGCCGGAGCCAGCCTGCTGGCCTGGCTCGGCTGGGCCATGCTGCTGCTGATTGCCGACCAGTTCACCAAGGTGTTGATCCTGGGCTATTACCAGCTGGGCGACAGCACCCCGGTGACAAGGTTCTTCAACATTGTGCGGGTGCACAACAGCGGCGCGGCATTCTCTTTTTTAGCCAGCGCCGGCGGCTGGCAGCGCTGGTTCTTTACCGCTATTGGCCTTGGCGCCGCTCTGGTGATGGTCTGGCTGTTAAAAAAACATGCCGGTCAAAAGTTGTTTGCCTTTGCCATCGCCAGCATTCTGGGTGGCGCAGTGGGCAATGTGATTGATCGGGTGCTGTACGGCTACGTGGTGGACTTTCTGGATTTCCACTGGCGCGGCTGGCACTTTCCGGCCTTCAACGTGGCTGACAGCGCCATCACGGTTGGCGCCGCCTGCCTGATTTTGGACGAGCTGCTGCGGGTGCGGCGCGGGCGCTGAGTCTTACAAAGTCAAAATAGAGCAGCCGGTGGTCTTGCGGGCTTCGAGGTCACGGTGCGCCTGCTGCACGTCTTCCAGCTTGTAGCGCTGGTCAATGTGAATCTGCACCTTGCCGCTGGTCACAGCTTCAAACAGATCATCGGCCATGGCCTGGGTACTTTCGCGGCTGGCAATGTGGGTAAACAGGGTTTGACGGGTCACATACAGTGAGCCTTTGGGTCCGAGCATGCCAGGGGCAAACGGCGCCACCGGCCCCGAGGCATTGCCAAAACTGGCCATCAGACCGAAGGGGGCCAGGCAGTCGAGTGACTTGTCCCAGGTGTCTTTGCCGACCGAGTCATAGACCACCCTGACACCTTTGCCAGCGGTCATTTCCTTGACCCGCGCCAAAAAGTCTTCGGTGCTGTAGTTGATGACAAAGGCTGCGCCATTGGCTTTGGCCAGCGCGCATTTGGCATCGGACCCCGCCGTGCCGATCAGTTGCAGGCCCATCGCTTTGGCCCACTGGCAGGCAATCAGGCCGACGCCACCGGCCGCAGCGTGAAACAGCACGAAGTCGCCAGGCTGCAAGCCTCCTTGGGGCTGGGTTTTCTTGAGCAAATACTGCGCCGTCAAGCCCTTGAGCATCATGGCAGCGCCGGTCTCAAAAGAGATGGCATCAGGCAGCTTGCAGACGCATTTGGCCGGCATCACACGCAGCTCGCAGTAGCTGCCGGGTGGCTGGCTGGCGTAGGCGGCGCGGTCACCCACCTGCAAGTGGGTCACGCCCTCGCCCACCGCCTCCACCACACCCGCTGCTTCCATGCCCAGCTGTTGCGGCAATGCCATGGGATAGAGACCACTGCGCTGGTAGACATCAATGAAGTTGAGCCCCACCGCATGGTGACGGATACGAATCTCGCCGGGTCCGGGTTCCCCCACGGTCACGGTCACCAGTTTGAGCTCTTCGGGGCCGCCATGTTGATCAATGCGAATGGCGCGGGATGTGCTTGCTGTCATGTTAAATTCCTGAAAAATTGCCTCGGGCGGATGTTGCCACGATTAAGCCGCAAAAGTTCTCGCAAGGTCATCCGGCATGACCCCAAGCCTTGTTACAGTCTTCCCCCATGCACGCCAAACTCAGCCCCAGCACCATCGTGTTGCTGACCCTGCCGCCGATCTTCTGGTCTGGCAACGCCGTGGTGGGGCGACTGCTCGCCCCGCTGGTCTCACCCATGACGCTCAATCTGCTGCGCTGGGCCATTGCCTTTGCCTTGTTGTTGCCGCTGGCCGCACCCGTGCTGCGCCGGGACAGCGGTCTGTGGCCGAGTTGGCAGCGTTTTGCGGTGCTGGGGCTGCTGAGCATTGGCGGTTACAACGCCTTGCTTTACTTGTCGCTCAACACCTCGACCCCGATCAACGTGACCCTGGTGGGTGCCAGCACGCCAGTCTGGACGCTGCTGATGGGACGCGTTTTTTTTGGTATCCGGATTTCGGGCAAACAATGGCTGGGCGCCTTGCTGTCGATCAGCGGCGTGGTGCTGGTCTTGAGCCGTGGGCAGCTGGACGTGCTGTTACAAGTGCGCTTGGTGCCAGGTGATGTCTATATTTTGCTGGCCTCCGCCGCCTGGGCTTACTACAGCTGGATGCTGGCCCACCCAAGCACCGAGCCGGCCGGGATCAAAAAGGACTGGTCTGCGTTTTTGCTGGCGCAAATTGCCTTTGGTCTGGTCTGGTCAGCCTTGTTCACCGGCGCGGAGTGGTCATTGGGCTTGGGGCGGCTGGACTGGAGCTGGGGTCTGGCTCTGGCCTTGCTGTTCATTGCCCTCGGCCCCGCCCTGCTCGCTTACCGCGCTTATGGCGCCGGTGTGGCCCGTGCCGGGCCGTCGGTAGCAGGTTTTTTCATCAACCTGACACCCTTGTTTACCGCCGTGCTGTCAGCCGCATTTTTAGGGGAGATGCCCCACCTGTACCACGCCCTGGCGTTTGTACTGATCGTGGGCGGTATTGCGGTGTCGGCGTCGCGGCGCTGATGCCATGCGGGCTCAAGCCCGAGGCCTCAGGCGGCGCCAATGTTGGGCACCAGGCTGCCCGCGTCGTGGCCACCTTTGAGCGCCGAGGTGAACGCCAGCATGCGGTCAATCGGTAACCTTGCCCTGGGGATGATGGCGGGGTCCACCTGCACTTCGTTGGCCCCGGTCTCCAACACACGGGCCACGTCGGCCAGGCTGTTCATGGCCATCCAGGGGCAGTGGGCGCAGCTCTTGCAGGTGGCGCTGTTGCCGGAGGTGGGCGCTTCCAGAAACAGTTTGTCGGGGTTGAGCGTGCGCAATTTGTGCATCATGCCGTTGTCGGTGGCCACGATGAACACTTTCGCGTCCATCTCATGGGCGGCCTTGAGGATGCCCGAAGTGGACCCAACCGCATCCGCCAGTGCCACCACTTCGACCGGCGACTCTGGGTGCACCAGTACCTTGGCACCCGGATGCTGCTGCATTAGATCTTGCAACTCAATCGCCTTGAACTCGTTGTGCACAATGCAGGAGCCGTGCCACATCAGCATGTCGGCACCGGTTTCGCGCTGGATATAGCCACCCAGATGGCGGTCTGGGGCCCACAGGATTTTGTGACCCTTGTCCTTGAGCGCTTTGACGATGTCCAAAGCGCAGCTGGAGGTGACCAGCCAGTCCGAACGCGCCTTGACCGCCGCGCTGGTATTGGCATACACCACCACGGTACGGTCGGGGTGGGCGTCGCAAAAGGCGCTGAAATCAGCTACCGGGCAACCCAGGTCGAGCGAGCAGGTGGCGTCCAGGTCGGGCATCAGTACGCGCTTTTCAGGCGACAGGATTTTGGCTGTTTCACCCATGAAACGCACGCCCGAGACCACCAGTGTTTGGGCTGAGTGGTCGCGTCCAAAGCGCGCCATCTCGAGTGAGTCGCTGACCAGACCGCCGGTGCTTTCGGCCAGGTCCTGCAGGTCGGGGTGCACGTAG
>JAQSDS010000097.1:2069-6166 GCA_029946045.1 Rhodoferax sp. | reverse complement strand
TCACCACGGCATAAGCCGCCAGTTTTTGAACATCGGCATCGGTCAGGGAATAGCGGTTGCGCAGTTCAGTGGGCACGTCGCTTGTTTTCACCAGTTGGCCGGTAGCCGCTTTCTCTGCAGCGGTCGAGAACTGCATCTGAATCAATTTGGAACCCAGATTGCGTCGGATCAACGCCAATTTTCCAGCCTTGAGCATTGGCTTGTGAACGTAGAACTCGTCCGGATTCACCGCCCCTTGCACCACCGTTTCACCCAAACCGTAACTTGAGGTGATGAACACCACCTGATCAAAGCCAGACTCGGTATCCAGCGTAAACATGACGCCCGCAGCACCCAGATCGGAACGCACCATGCGTTGGATGCCAGCGCTCAAGGCCACATGCTCGTGGGCAAAACCCTTGTGCACGCGGTAGCTGATGGCGCGGTCGTTGTAAAGCGAGGCAAAGACCTCCTTGATCTTGTGCAGGATTTCTTCAATGCCGGTGACATTCAAAAAAGTTTCCTGCTGACCAGCAAAAGACGCATCGGGCAGGTCTTCTGCAGTGGCCGACGAACGTACAGCAAAAGAGGCTTTGCTGTCGTTGCCACCACTCAGGGTGATGAAAGCTTTGCGAATTTCCTGTTCAAGATCGGCCGGAAAGGGTTGCGATTCGATCATGGTGCGAATTTCGGCACCGGCAACGGCCAGCGCATTCACGTCCTCGGTGTCCAGGGTGCTCAGGCGGGCGTTGATTTTGTCAGCCAGCCCATCAAAAGCCAAAAATTCACGGAAAGCATGGGCCGTGGTGGCAAAGCCAGTGGGCACCTTGACGCCGGTGGGCAAATTGGAAATCATTTCGCCCAAGCTGGCATTTTTGCCACCGACGGAATCGACGTCCGTCATACGCAAATCTTCAAAGGGAACAACCAGGTCGGTCGCTGCAAATCGTGCTGTCATGAAAAAAACTCCAGAAGTTAAAAAACCGGGCTTGATGATGTGGCGCAAAAATTGCGCACCATCTTGAGGCAAACGCATCTGTTTCTTGCTTTATTTGTCGACTTGTCTCGCGCTCTGAATTTGGTCAGATAATTATTGTAGGCTTTGACTCGCGTGAAAATTTAATCCCTACCCTACCCCATATGCCCAATCGCACCGTATTTTTTGTCTCGGATGGCACAGGCATCACCGCCGAAACCTTTGGCCACGCCATCCTGAACCAGTTTGAAATTGACTTTCGTCGGGTCCGTCTGCCCTTTACCGATACCGTTGACAAAGCGCATCAGGTGGTGCGACAAATCAACCAGGCAAGTGCGCTGGAAGGGAAAAAAGCCCTGGTCTTCACCACACTGGCCAACGAAGAGGTCATGGCGGTCATCAGTCAAGGTTGCCAGGGCATGTTGATGGACATGTTTGGCACCTTTGTGCACCCACTGGAACAGGAGCTGGGCGTCAAGTCCAACCACCGCATCGGCCGCTTCAGCGATGCCAGCAAAAGCAAGCAATACCAGTCACGCATTGACGCCATCAATTTTTCGCTTGACCATGACGACGGCCAGTCGCACCGCGACCTGGCAAGTTCTGACGTGATTCTGGTGGGTGTCAGCCGCAGTGGCAAAACACCTACGTCGCTTTATTTGGCGATGCAATACGGTCTCAAGGCCTCCAATTACCCCTTGATTCCGGAAGATTTTGAACGCCAGGATTTGCCGCCAGCACTTAAACCGCACCACAAAAGACTGTTTGGCCTGACCATCCAGCCCGAACGCTTGAGTGAGATCCGCAATGAGCGTCGTCCTAACTCCAAGTACGCATCACTGGCGAACTGTCGTCATGAGGTCAAGGAGGCGGAAGCCATGATGCGTCGCTCTGGCATCAAGTGGTTGTCTACCACCACCAAATCGATCGAGGAAATTGCAACCACTATTTTGCAAGAGTTGCGTATCGAGCACATGAGCTATTAAAAATTGGAGAACCGGGTTGTGTGGCGCATGGTCTGTTTGATTCTGGGCGTGCTGGCTGGGCATGTGGCGCTGCTGGCCTGGCTCCAAACGGCAACGTCTCGTGATGCTGCAGTTGCGCCGGCGTTTCGCTTGCAGTTGGCGACAACCGCTCCCATCATCCGGCCAAACGTGCCCGCGTTTGTGCCAACGCCATCAGCCATGCCATTGCGGCCGGCATTCAACAAGGTAAAAACAGCTGGCTTGGCCGCAGCTCAAACTCAGACCAAGTCAGCCGAGTTATCAGCAGCCCATGTGTTGGTTGCTGACCCAGCTCCCAGCGCAGCAACAGGTTTTGAGGTCATTGACAAACCCCGAGAAGCTGGCTTCACACCTAGCGCGCAAACCGCGACAGCGGCACTGGCGTTGACCACGCCAGCGGCTCCTGCAGCACCTGCTAATTCGATCCTGCCGTCGGAAAAAGCTGATTATTTAAACAACCCGGCACCCGGTTACCCAGCCATCAGTCGCAGGCTGGGCGAACAGGGCAAAGTGGTGATTCGGGTCCTGATCGGCAAGGACGGCCTGCCGCAACAAGGCAACATAGATCAGTCCAGTGGTTACTCACGCCTGGATCAGGTCGCCTTGCGCGCGGTCATGGGTTGGCGTTATGTACCAGGTCAACGCAATGGCACGGCGCAAGACATGTGGTACCGGGTCCCCATTCACTTTGCGCTCAACGAAGACCCACCCGGATGACACCCGGGCCAGGTTCAAACCCATCAGAGCGCGGCAATGCCAGCGCGGGCAATTTGAGCGTCTTCGGTCGATTTCACACCGCTGACCCCCACCGCACCCAGACAATGACCGTCTTTCATGATCGGCACACCCCCCTCAAGCATGCCTGCGATGGTGGGCACACTCAAAAATGAGCTTCTGCCGCCATTGATCACATCTTCGTAGCCTTTGCTCTCACGGCGTCCCAGCGCTGCGGTGTGCGCTTTGGCTGGCGCAATGTGCGCGGAAAGCGCTGCCGCACCATCCAGACGCTGCAACCAAAGCAAATGACCGCCGTCGTCCACCACGGCAATTGTCACCGCCCAATTATTCAGCAGGGCTTCGGCCTCAGCAGCAGCAGCAATGCGTTTGATGTCTGAGAATTCGAGCGTGGCTTTGGTTTTCATGAATTTTTACCCGTAAAAAAGTTGGCCTAGCATAACGCGGCTTCGCCCCAGGTTTGCCTGCGTTACGGTTTAAAGTATCCTCAAGAAAAGTAGGAACCCAATTGCACCAAACTTCCTGGGAAATGGGCGTCCCGTAAAATCAAGCCTGCTTTTTCATCAACCCAAGCAAGGAGCTTGAACATGACTGATAACGTCCACTCCATCGAACGTAGCCATGGCTTTGGCACCATGGCGCAAGAGCGCAACAAAGTACTGCGCAACACCTATTGGCTGCTGGCTCTGAGCCTGATCCCCACTGTGCTGGGTGCCTGGCTTGGCGTGGCCACAGGTATCACACAATCACTGGGCGGTGGCATGGGTCTGGTGGTGTTCTTGGGCGGTGCCTTCGGTTTCATGTACGCCATCGAAAAAACCAAGAACTCTGCCGCTGGTGTTCCGGTATTGCTGGGTTTCACCTTCTTCATGGGCCTCATGCTGTCGCGCATGATTGCCATGGTGCTTGGCTTCAAAAACGGGCCTGATCTCATCATGACGGCATTTGGCGGCACGGCCGGCGTCTTCTTTGTGATGGCCAGCCTGTCAAGCGTCATCAAGCGCGACCTGTCTGGCATGGGCAAATGGCTGTTTGTCGGCGCTCTGGCCATCGTGGTGGGCGGTGTCATCAACGTGTTTATCGGCTCTACCGCTGGCATGATGGCCATCTCGGTGGCAGCCATTGGCGTCTTCAGTGCCTACATGTTGTACGACCTGAAACGCATTATTGACGGCGGCGAAACCAACTACATCAGCGCCACGCTGGCGCTCTACCTTGACATCATCAATGTATTCCAGAGTTTGCTGGCACTGCTTGGCATTTTTGGCGGCGAACGCGACTGAGACTTTGCAGGTCAGACCACTCGCGCAGCGATGTGCTCTGACCCCAACTGATCTGAGACCTTGCGGGTCAGACCACTCGCGCAGCGATGTGCTCTGACCCCAACTGATCTGAGACCTTGC
>JAQSDS010000097.1:0-1969 GCA_029946045.1 Rhodoferax sp. | reverse complement strand
GGGTCAGACCACTCGCGCAGCGATGTGCTCTGACCCCAACTGGTTAAGTTCTCCAGAAAAAAGGCTCCTCGGAGCCTTTTTTCTTGGTGAGTACTGCCCTGTCAGGGGATCAATCCATGAGGTCGAAGACCGCAATGCTCTCGACGTGGGCGGTATGTGGAAACATGTTGACCACGCCAGCGCCGCTGCAGCGGTAGCCCGCCTGATGCACCAACAAGTCAGCATCACGGGCCAGCGTAGACGGGTTGCAGCTCACATAAACAATGCGTTTGGGTGGCTGCCAGGCAGTGGCCCCAGGCGTGGCGGGCTCCTCTGACAAACCCAACTTTTGCTGATGCAAACTGGCCAGAGAACGCGCCAGTGCAAAAGCGCCATCGCGAGGCGGGTCGACCAGCCATTTATCGGCAACGCCGTCCGCAATGAGCAGCTCAGGACTCATGTCAAACAAGTTTCTGGTCGCAAATTCAGTCGGCGCCAAGATTTTTCCGTGCTGGGCTGAGGCTTTGTTTTTCAGATAATTTTCCCGCGATCGCGCCACCAGCGTGTCACTGCCCTCAATGCCCAGCACCTCACGCGCCTGGGTAGCCAACGGCAACGTGAAATTTCCCAAACCACAAAACCAGTCAATCACGCGCTCGTTGGGGCGAGCGTCGAGCAGACGCAGCGCGCGTGACACCAGCACCCGATTGATTTGCGGGTTGACCTGGGTGAAATCGGTCGGTTTGAATGGCATGGTGATGCCGAACTCGGGCAAGGCGTAACCCAGCACCTCGCCGCCCTCGTCCAGCAGGCACACGGTTTCTGGCCCCTTGGACTGCAGCCACCACTGCACCCCAGCGTGCTGGCGGGCAAAGTCGCGTAGCCGGGTTGAATCTGCCTCGCTTAACGGCTCCATATGGCGCAACACCAAGGCTGTGACACTGTCACCGCAGGCCAATTCGATTTGTGGAATGGTCTCGACCGCTTCGAGCGAAGCAATCAGCGCCCGCAACGGCATCAGCAAGGCTGCCACATGGGGCGGCAACACCGGGCAAACCTGCATGTCGGCCACGTAGCGGCTCTTGCGCTCGTGAAAACCCACCAGCACCGTGCCTTTTTTGCGCACATAACGTACCGACAACCGGGCCCGGTAACGGTAGCCCCAGGCTGGGCCTTCAATCGGCCGAAAAACGGTCTCGGGCTTGAGCTTGCCCAAATGCCATAAATTGTCTTCCAACACGCGTTGCTTGACGGCGATCTGCGCGCTCACATGCAAATGCTGCATCTTGCAGCCACCACAAGAGCCCTGGTGCAATCCAAAATGTGGGCACTGGGGTTCTACCCGCTGGGAGGACGCACGGTGCACGGCAGTCAGGGTGCCGCGCTCCCAGTTATTTTTGGTACGGTTGATGTTGGCACTGACGTATTCGAACGGCAGCGCGCCTTCAATGAACACCACCTTGCCATCGGGTTTGTGGGCCACGCCCTGCGCTTCCAGGTCGAGGGATTCCACGTACAGCCAGTCGGCGGGCACGGCAGGCTTGGCGGCCGCAGGATCAGTCGGTTCAGTCATTCAATTAACTCTTGATGTGGCCCGGGCAACATGCCGGACCTGTGAGGAAAGCCTTACCTGGCAGGCAGGTACTTGGCCGGGTCAACCGGTTTGCCCTGGCGGCGCACCTCAAAGTGCAGCTTGACACGGTCGGCGTCACTGTTGCCCATTTCAGCAATTTTTTGGCCCTTGAGCACCGACTGGTCTTCCTTGACCAACAGCGTCTGGTTGTGGGCATAGGCCGTCAAATACACGTTGTTGTGCTTCAAAATGATCAGGTTGCCATAGCCGCGCAGACCGGCTCCGACATAGACCACGCGGCCGTCAGCAGCCGCCACAACCGGGTCACCGGCGTTACCGCCAATGTCGACGCCCTTGTTTTTGACATCATCAAAACCGGCCAGAACCGTGCCGTTGGTCGGCCAGATCCAGTTGATT
>JAQSDS010000096.1 GCA_029946045.1 Rhodoferax sp. | reverse complement strand
CGTCCTCGTTTAGGCGGCGGGCTTTGTCGGAGCGGAATAAGACTTTTGTGATAGCGCTGACTTGCCCAGCCCCGTGGGTGCTGCTGCTATTGCCACTTCACTTGGTGTTACTGCTGCTCGAAGGGGTTGTTCTTTCGGTACTTAAGTTCGACGAACGTTATCTGCGTCAAATCTATATACCAGTTTTTGGCGGGTTGTTGCGACGCCGCCTGGAACTGCGAACGGAGCGGGTGGCAGCGAGGCAAAGATGCAGTCTGGCCAGCACTACCTTTTTCACAGCTTTCGATTGGTTTCCGTACAAGTTGCGTATGCTGTTGCGGCATGGGCTGCCGCGCATGCGCTAAATATGGCGCAACCCGAAATGTGCAAACCGAGTCTTCAATCCTGCAGTCCAAGTATCCAGCGACGAAGTAGGTGCTGAACTTCAACAGGGATCAATCCGATAAGCCTGCCCAGCGCAGGGTGGCGGCGTATGCGCAAGCCATTCAGTAATATCCCGTGACGAACCGCTAATAATCCGCGCTCTGTCATGGCAAGCCGTGCGTGACTGTGATCGTCGGCATATGCGAGCAAATCTTTCGGTTCGACTATTGAACTCTGTGGCGTGCGGGGCAGATAGTCAGTTGACCAGTCCCATGTTGCGTGTGGCACAGCGTCCAATGGTTTTGGCGGCGACGCTGTCAGAAAATGCCGAGTTCGCAAATACAAGAAAAAATCGTTCCACTCACGGGCCGACCAGCGCCAGTCGCATAACCATGTCCAGTGACGGCCTTCTAATCGCTCCGGCGGTGCTCCTAAGTCAGTCGCAGCAATCGGGAGGCCTGCAGCAATCGCGGCGCTGAGGGTGTAGCTGTAAGTTTCTGGCCAAAGAGCGGGAAACCATGCAATGTCGGCATCTGCCAAGGCAATGAGCTCAGGTAGGTCCTTGTCGCGATATGCCCCTGTAACCTTCAGCCGGTTATCCGGCGCGGACAGTGGACGCCAGCCATAGCCGATTAAGTGGAAACGAAGCGGAAGATCACGAGCAGCTGCATCTCGCGCACAGTCTTCCAGTAATGCGCCACCTTTGATGGGTGCAAGTGCGCCGATTGCTATTACCTTGAGTGGCGAATCATTGTGATGAGCTGGCGGTTTAGGGGCTGGCGGGGAAGTTATCGGCTCGGGGTGCGGTGCAACGGTGCAAGTCAGGTCGGGGTAGTAACGTGTAAGCCGGATTGCGACGTCCCGACTGGGCGCAAGTAGACGATCGGCGCCGCGTAGACGGCTGTGCCACTGGTCACGCCAGAGGGCTATGCCGCCTTGAACGCGCGGCGTCCGGGCCATGCAACGATCACAACCAGACTCATCCGGTTCGCCACAATATCTGTTGCCTTGATCAACTAGATTGAGTCGCGGACAGATGGTGTGGTAGTCGTGGATGGTGACGTCATAAGGAATTTTGCATTGCTCGGGAAGTTTCCAAATGGCCTCGGGCAGGCCTAGCCAGTGGTGAAAATGAATCCTTAAGACCTTGATGGCGGCAATGAAGGCGCAGAGGTCTTGCCAATCGCGCTCCCGATGAAAGAGTAGGCGCATTGCCTCACCCCTCTTGCACCAAGAAACCTCGATCTGGTGACCAGCCGCTGCGCGCAGCAATATGAACTGCGCTTTACCTTCGAACTGCTGCGCCAGGTCTTCGACGTGGCGCAGTACGCCACCCCCAAGGTCGTGGCAAACGAACAGAATCGTGGGTTGCGTCAGGGCACCGAGGCGCATCAGATCAACGCGATGGCGATACCGTGCAGCCGGGTCAGCAAGCACATGCCTGCGAACCAAGAGCGGATAACGCGGATGTCGCTGCACCAAGATAGCGAGAGCCTTACTGACGCGCGCGTCATGCTCCGACGCAAAACTTACCGCCCCTGCGTGATACACGAAGGTATCTGCGCGAAGCACGTGTCGCCAGCCCCGGTGCGTGGCGCGCATGCAGAAATCATTTTCTTCGCCATATCCGCGACCGAACCGTTCTAAATCGAAGAGTCCAACCTCGTCTAGGCATTCTCTACGGATTAGCATACAGAATCCCACTGCAGTGGGGATGTCGATGCTGTGGCCAGCATTTGTCTGGTGAAATAGCTGGTCAAGTTGCACGACTGTCATGCCGGTTGGCAACTCGTTATCGTTGCAGAAACGGGGGTAGCTGCAAATCGTAGCGTTATTAGAAAAGGGCGTAACGGTTCCGATGTCTGTCGTCGCATAGAGTGCGCGCTGCAAGCGCTGCGCCCAACCTGGCGGCACTTCGGTGTCGGCGTTGAGCAGGAGGGGGTCGTAGGTGGGAAGAAAGGTCATACCACGATTGACGCTGGCGACGAATCCAAGGTTTTGAGGATTCCGCAGCAGGGTGACACAGGCGCATTTGCCGAACTCGGTGAGTAGACTCGCCATCTCTGGTTCCGGGCCGCAGTCGTCAATTAGTGTGATTTGGCTGGCTTCGGGTAGCTGGGAGGAAAGCAAACTTTCCAGACATCGCCGCGTTTCCTCGATGCCACGATATATCGGAACGATGACATTGATAGGACGAAAAGGACCTTGCGGCGGGTTGTTGCTATGGTGGATCATGGGGCTCAGATGAACTCATCGGACTTCATGCCGCCGTCACTTGGTACCACGAAGGTGGCTCAAGATGGGGTAGAACAGAACATTCCATACTCCACGCAACGGCTTAGTTATTTGCCAGGAAGCAGTGGACTTGACGCGTGCAATCTCACCCGTCAGTTCTGCTTCTACATGATTGTGATGATCCTGGCTCAAGACGGGAATCATGGGGCATGCAGGATATTGGCCCAAAGCAAATGCGAGGTTTTGTCGGCTTTCTCTCGCATCGCGGCCATAAACGACCGACAAGAGCGTCGTTTCGTTCTCCAGGAAGATATCAAAGGTAATTTGAGACATATCAATACCACGCGAGGTAGCGACTGTTTCTATCAGAAGCTTGATCTCCATACCTCGCAAGCCGATGGATGTGGGCGATAGCCCTATCGAATTCACAAGTCCTCGAACAAGTAACAAGCCCAGCGGCACGGGACCGCTTACCTTCCACTCATCGTCTATGCGCTGCAACTTACCATCAGGATCGCGGATGAAATTTTGTGGGATGGCGTCGATCCAGTCGCCGGGCAAGGCTGCGCCGTTCTCTCCCTCAAAGGAATGTGCGAGCAGAAGGTCGAGCCACGGCATCGCCCACTCGACGACTCCGGCAATACCTTCGCCACGCCCGAGTCGTTGCTGTAATTCCAGAAGGTAGGGTTGACCGACGATGTAATTAGAAACGGTATTTATTTGGTGCAGGATGCTGCTGTTGGGCAAATCGATTTCAGGCGCTAGGCAATCGGGATGCAAGCGTTGTTTCTTGACGAGAACGTTGTTGTCAACGCACGTAAATCGCGTTTCCGTCGCGTAGACTGGAATTCTGCTGGTTGCGTAAGCACAGGCAAGCCAATCTTTCTCAAATTTGATAAACGCTTCTTCGGTCGCTCCGGCAAGGATCAGGAACGAGTTGGACAGATGCGGCAGTAAGCCGTTATCGATGATGGGTCGCCAGGCCAGGTTCTCGTGGAAGTTGGGATGGAGTTCGCCACCTGCGTTGCCGCTTACCATTCCCGCAAGCAGTGCAGCAGCATCGAAGCCCGAAGCGGACAAGGCTGCATCAGACAGGATAACTTGCGGCAGTTTGTAGTCCGGGAAGGGGTAATAAAACTGTATATATGGCATGCCTGCTGCAACGAGCTTAGCTTCGATTGCAGCGCGCCCGTGAGTCGTCGGCTCGTCTTTACGATAGAGTCCGTGCAGGCCATAGTAGGGCTTGCCAAGGTGATCCTCGTCGCAGCCGTTGAAGTACTTCAAGCCGAGTTGGTTTTCTATGGCGAGGACAAGAACACCTTCGGGTTTCAGGAAAGACCTAGCCTGTTTCAGGCAAGCCAAAATCGGATCTTCTGCCGGGATGTAACGTGGTGCGTACTCGAGTACACCTATCAGCGTCACGAAGTCAAATCGCTGATCGGTACTGAAGTGCATGATATCTTCGCAAATGACGCGAACATTGGAAAGGTCTCGACATCGCTCGGCGGTGATTTTTGCGCGGCGCGTGCTGCCCTCGACAGCGACGACCTCGGACCCGCTCTCGCCCATGAAGCGCGTCATCGCACCACATCCGCTACCAAGCTCAAGAATGCGGTCACCTGGGGAAAACCGGAATGGCCGCAATAGGTTGTGACGCGCTGGGCTTAGGTGGTACAGGCTGGGCCAGTCTGTCATATGCTGCCGCAGCTCCATTGATGCGCAACTAACGTCGCGGCAGTTTTGCAACAACGTCAGCAGCCGCGTTTCGATGGCATCACCATCGCTGTAGTCGAATGGCGGGCTTGTTACCAACGGCGGTGTGCCGTGTTGAGTAGGGTGAGGAGATTTGTTCACGGCAAAGTCGTCAAGTCAAATTCTGGTTGCATGTCCAGCACACCCGAAGACGTGCGCGGTGCGTCGATTTCTAGTGCAATGACGTCATAGCGCCGGTCGTGCGGTTCCAAACCATTGGTCGAGGTACTCACAACACCGAATGAGAGCAGGTGGCGACCATTGTCAAGATACGGAGTGATGCGAAAAGTAACACATACCCTGTCGCCGATGTCACGATCATTGGTTTCACCAACGAGGTCGCGTGAATTAGTCGAATATAGCAAAGCACCACGATTGGACTTAATGGTCAGTCCGAAAATAGGGCGTCGAACGGGCGCTGTAAAAAAAATATCATAAGTGATCTCAATAAGTTTCCCGGCAGTAATCTTCTGCGGATTCATGTGGCCACCTTCGACGATACAAGCATCGAAGATTTGTGCTTTACCATCACCCCAGCGCGTTTCGGCGCCGGTGTACCCTGGGTGTGCAGCCAGTCGGTCGGCCACCAAGGTTGTTGGTGCCCATGGCGTCTGTTTGATGTGTGTCGTGACGCTATCCGTGGTCTCTTGCCTATGCACATAAGCATTCAATGTCGTTGCCGCAATACCACCTGCGCGCAAAATGCCATTTTCCAGAAGGTAAGCCGTTTGGCAGTGGTGCGCGACTTGTTCCAACACATGACTGACGAGTACGACAGTACCGCCGCCCCTGCGTATTGCGTCGATGCGTTCTAAACATTTAACTTGGAATCTTTGATCGCCCACGGCCAGCGCCTCATCAATAACCAAGATGTCGGGATCAACGTTGACGGCGGTCGCGAATGCCAACCGCACAAACATCCCACTCGAATAAGTCCTCACCGGCTGCTCAATAAACTCCCCAATATCTGCAAACGCCGCAATGTCATCAAAACGCTCGTCCATCTGCGCTTGGGTGAATCCCATCAACGTGCCCTGAAAATAAACATTCTCCCGCCCGGTAAATTCCGGATTGAAGCCTGCACCCAGTTCCAGCAGCGCAGATATCCGGCCATTCACTTGCACCGAGCCCGATGTCGGTTTCAAAATGCCGCAAATCAGTTGCAGCAGGGTGCTTTTGCCCGAGCCATTGCGCCCGATGATGCCAACCGTTTCGCCGCGCTTGATCTCAAACGACACATCTTTCAGTGCGGTGAACTCTTTGTGATATTCCTTGAGCCCCAGGCTAAAAAACTGTTTGATGCGGTCACCCGGGTGGCCAAAGAGCCGGTAGGTCTTGGTGAGGTTTTTGACCGAGATTGCAATGTCGTTGGCCATGTCAGGGTGCGTCCCGGTGACCTGCAATTTCCTCGTCAGCCCAGGCAAGCAGCGAACGGATCACACGGCCAGCATCCTCGCCCGATATCAGGTGGATGGCTTCGTCGTCGTAACGGAACTCGACGGCATAAGGGGTTAGGCAGCGCAGGTCGTGCTCATCAATGGGTGGAACAACATTAATGCTTTTGAGCAAGCTTGCCAGCGCTTCCAAATCATGTGTGCGGCGGAACTCCAGACCGTAAAGACACATCACCGCCTTGAGTGCCTTTTCTGCGGCCTGTTGCGCATGAAAGCAGGCAACTGCAGGATCAACATCGGTGGCGTTCAGCAGGGCCGCGAACGCTGCCTGATCGCGCTTGGCCAGGCGAATAAATCGCTCGGCTTCTTCAAGCTGCGGTGTCATAGAGAATCTTTCCTTCCTTTTTCGCCCAGTAGGCTGCAGTGCCGGGCACTTGGCTGCGGCGCTCAAATTCCTGTGCGGAAACCAAAATCAGAT
>JAQSDS010000095.1 GCA_029946045.1 Rhodoferax sp. | reverse complement strand
TCGACCGACACCAGTGCTTCGGTGTGGTCAATCACAATGGCGCCACCGCTTGGCAGCGTGACCGTGCGGGCGTAGGCTGATTCGATCTGGTGCTCGATCTGGAAGCGGCTGAACAGCGGTGCGTCGTCGCGGTAGCGCTTGACGCGTGCGGCGTGCTCGGGCATGACATGCGCCATGAACTGCTGGGCCTGCTCGTACACGTCGTCGGTGTCGATCAGGATGTCGCCGATGTCGTGGTTGAAATAGTCGCGGATGGCGCGAATCACCAGGCTGGATTCCTGGTAAATCAGGAACGCGCCCTTGCCGCCCTTGGCTGCGCCGTCAATGGCGGTCCACAGTTTGAGCAGGTAGTTCAGGTCCCATTGCAGTTCGGGCGCGGCACGGCCAATGCCGGCGGTGCGGGCAATGATGCTCATGCCGTTGGGGTATTCGAGCTGGTCCAGCGCTTCCTTGAGCTCGGCGCGGTCTTCGCCTTCAATGCGGCGCGAAACACCGCCACCGCGCGGGTTGTTGGGCATCAGCACCACGTAGCGACCGGCCAATGACACAAACGTGGTGAGGGCTGCGCCCTTGTTGCCGCGCTCTTCTTTTTCCACTTGGACCAGCAGTTCCTGGCCTTCCCGGATGGCGTCCTGGATGCGTGCCTGGCTGACGGCAACGCCTTGTTGGAAATACTGTTTGGAGATTTCCTTGAACGGCAGAAAGCCGTGACGTTCTTCGCCGTAGTCGACAAAGCAGGCTTCGAGTGAGGGCTCGACACGTGTCACCACGGCTTTGTAAATATTGCCCTTGCGCTGTTCGCGCCCTTCAATTTCGATTTCGTAGTCGAGTAATTTTTGTCCGTCGACAATGGCGAGGCGGCGTTCTTCTGCCTGCGTCGCGTTGATCAGCATCCGTTTCATGGGTCGTGTTCCTTCAATTCAAATAGCAACAAACTGCTCGTGATGAGCATTGATACACGAACTGACGCGTTGAAACGAGGCGGAAATAGCCGGAGAACCCCAACTCAAATACTGAGTCTGGGTGTGGGCACGTGGAGGGGAGCGATCGGGATGGGTGTTGGTTTTGCTATTGATCTAATAGCTGTTTGCGTCCGTTTGGAGGGCGCCGAAACCCGATAAATGCCGACGAGCAGCGCGGTTTCGCGCTGCAGGCAATTACACATCAGGTTGATCAACACAAACATATCGCTTCATTCCATTCACAGCACAGGTCTGTGAATTTTGGGTATTCCATATCAGGGTTTCATTGCGTCGTTTTGACCCTTCACCCACTCTGCCATGGCTGACAATGGGTCAGACATTTGCGGGCAAGGTGTCAGGCGGTATCGACTTTTCTGGCGGGGCAAGAGGCGCGTGAACTAAACTTCACCGACATAAAGAATGAATGATTCGTTAAATCAACCACTTACAGCACACCACCAGTGAAAGTCATTATAGAGGCCAAACCCTCTGCGCCCGCACCCCAGGTTAAAACCGTTTGCATCGATGAGGACAGCGCTGGTCAGCGCGTCGACAACTTCCTGATGCGGCACCTCAAGGGGGTGCCCAAAACCCATATCTACCGCCTGATTCGCAGTGGCGAGGTGCGCGTCAACAAGGGCCGGGTGGGCGCCGACACGCGTCTACTTGAAGGCGATCTGGTGCGTGTGCCGCCGGTGCGTATTTCAGAAAGAGTGGCCGAAAAGGCGCAGGCCATGGCCCAGGGCGCGGTACGCGGTGTGCCCGCCCGCGACTTTGCCGTGCTACTCGAAGACGAGCATCTGCTGGTAATCAACAAGCCCGCCGGTGTCGCCGTGCATGGCGGTTCTGGCGTGAGTTTTGGCGTCATCGAGCAATTGCGCATGTCGCGTCCGCAGGCCAAATTCCTGGAATTGGTACACCGCTTGGACCGCGAAACCAGCGGAATTCTGCTGGTGGCCAAAAAGCGCAGCGCGTTGAAAAACCTGCAAGACCAGTTTCGCGAGCGGCAGACCGGCAAGACCTACCTGGCCATGGTGCGCGGTGCCTGGCCCGCCAAGCTCAAGGTGCTGGACAAGCCCTTGCACAAGTATTTGCTGGACAGTAAGGACAACCAGGCCGGCGAGCGCCGCGTCAAGGTGGTAGCGCGCGATGACGCCGACGGCATGCCTTCTGTGACCCTGGTCAAGGTGCGCGAGCAACTGCCGCAGGGCACCTTGCTGGAGGTCACCATCAAGACCGGCCGGACCCATCAGATTCGGGTTCATCTGGCCAGCGAAGGCTATCCGATTCTGGGTGACGACAAATATGGTGACTTTGATCTGAACAAGGCGCTGGCCAGTGCGGGCGCCCGGCCCGGCCTCAAACGCATGTTTTTGCACGCCTGGCGTTTGCAGTTCAATCACCCCGCCAGCGGCGAGCGTCTGGAAATTCTGGCAGAGTTGCCGCCTGAGTTGGCTCAATTTTCTTCATACTCGGCGCCCGTGCGCCCTTCACCATGACTTTTCGACGCTTTGACTTGATTGCCTTTGACTGGGATGGCACCCTGTTTGACTCCACCGCCATCATTGCCCGCTGCATCCAGGCGGCTGTGCTTGACGTGGGCGGCCAAAAGCCCAGTGATGAAGCCGCCTCGTATGTGATTGGTATGGGCTTGATGCAGGCGCTGGCGCATGCGGCGCCTGATGTGCCCGAAGAGCGTTACCCCTTGCTGGGTGACCGCTACCGGCACCATTATTTTGCGATCCAGCATGAAATCAGCCTGTTTGAAGGGGTTTTACCGATGCTGGCGGCGCTCAAGGCACGTGGCCACCTGCTGGCGGTGGCGACCGGAAAAAGTCGCCGCGGACTCGATGAGGCCTTGGCCACGTCCACCCTGGCCGGCACGTTTGATGCCTCACGCACGGCCGATCAGACCGCTGGCAAGCCTGACCCCTTGATGCTGCATGAGTTGATGGCCGAGTTTGACGTGCCGCCAGAGCGCACCCTGATGATTGGCGACACCACCCATGACCTGCAAATGGCGCTCAATGCCGGCTGCGCCAGTGTCGGCGTGAGCTACGGCGCGCATGAGCCGGAGGCCTTTGTGGCCCTCAAGCCCTTGCTGGTGGCGCACGATGTGACGCAACTGCATGACTGGCTGCGCGCCCACGCCTGAGCCCAAGCCATGACCCAGACGGTGTTCCTGTGTGACGCGCATGCGCTGGTAGACAGCAGCCTGGCTGTGCCTTTTGAGGTGCGCTACTTTGGCAAGAACCATGCTGCTTTCGCGGTGCGCTACCAGGGCCGGGTTCATGCCTACCTGAACCGTTGTAGCCACGTACCGATGGAGATGGATTACCAGCCCAACCAGTTTTTTGACATGTCCGGGCATTGGCTGATGTGCGCCACCCATGGCGCCACTTATGCGCCGCAAACCGGTCAGTGCCTGCTGGGCCCCTGCCGCAGTGGCCTGGAAAAAATTGAGCTGAGCGAGGCCGATGGCCTGGTGCACTGGCATACTTCCGACAAATTCCAACTGCCACTTTGATATGAACCAAACTGTTACCGACCCCGTTGAGCCATCGCCCGGGGTGACTGAGCCTGATCCGACTCAGGCGCCCGCGGCCACCACGAGCGGTGCCACGGCGACCCAAAATGCGGCCGCCAAGGCGCTTCTGGATGTGCCTAGCTGGGAGCGCGCCACGCTGGAGAAGCTGGTGTTTGCGAGTTTGCATGAGCAGCGGCTGGCGCGTCGTTGGCGCACCTTTGTGCGGCTGGCCTGGCTGCTGTTTTTTATCACGCTGGGCTGGCTGGTTTTCAGTGAAGGGATCAAGACCCAGAATGTGACGACGCCCCACACGGCCATGATCGAAATCAAGGGTGAAATTGCTTCGGGCGCCGAAGCCAGTGCCGAGCTGGTGGTGGCCTCCGCGCGCGCCGCTTTTGAAGACGAAGGGGCGCAGGCGGTGGTGTTGCTGATCAATTCGCCCGGCGGCAGTCCGGTGCAGGCCGGCATCATCAACGATGAGATCAAGCGCCTCAAGGCGCTGCACAACAAGCCGGTGTATGCCGTGGTTGAGGAGTCAGCGGCTTCGGCGGCCTACTACATTGCGGTCTCGGCGGACAAGATCTTTGTCGACAAAGCCAGCATTGTCGGCAGCATCGGGGTTCTGATGGACGGCTTTGGCTTTACTGGCCTGATGGACAAGCTTGGGGTCGAGCGCCGGCTCATGACGGCGGGCGCAAACAAGGGCTTTCTCGATCCGTTCAGCCCACAAACCGACACCCAGCGCGCTTATGCCCAGGCCATGCTCGATCAAATCCACCAGCAGTTCATTGCGGTGGTCAAGCAAGGGCGGGGTGATCGCTTGAAAGAAACCCCTGAGACCTTCAGTGGCTTGTTCTGGAGCGGACAGCAGGCTGTGGAAATTGGCCTGGCCGACCAGTTGGGCAGCCTCGATTTTGTCGCGCGTGAAGTGGTCAAAGCCGAAGAAATCATCGACTACACACGTCGCGACAATGTGGCGGAGCGACTGGTCAAGCGCTTTGGCGTGGCCATGGGCGCCGGGGTCATGTCGGCATTGAAGGCGGGCACGGCGCCGCATTAAAGCCTGATCAGCGGCCGATGGCAAACACGGCGGGTGTGGCGTTGTTCACGGCCACCGGTTTGTGTTTCCAGTTCTTGATGCTGTCGCTGGCGATGCTGGCGTTCTCCAGGGTGAGCCCGCTGCTGATGGCCAGTCGGGTGTTGTGCTGCAGCGTTTGCAGCAGGGCCTGAAACATGGCCAGATTGCGGTAAGGCGTTTCAATGAAGAGCTGGGTTTGACCAGTTTTGAGCGCCAGCGCTTCCAGTTCCCGAATGCGCTGAATGCGTTCCTGTGCGTCCTGCGGCAAGTAGCCCACAAAGGCGAAATTTTGTCCATTGAGTCCACTGGCGGCCAGCGCCAGCAGCAGCGACACCGGTCCCACCAGCGGCACCACCCTGATGCCCAGGTCATGGGCAGCGCGCACTACGGATGAGCCCGGGTCAGCCACAGCGGGCATGCCGGCTTCGCTTACCAAACCCATGTTGTGACCCTCTAGTGCCGGTTGCAACAGCGCCCGGGCATCGAAGTTGCCGTTGTGATCGCCTTTTTTGTGCACTTCGCGCGGTAATTCCACCAGGGACAGGGCCTGGATCGGCAGGCATAGCGGCGTGATTTCGTTGACGCGCTTGAGGTAGGCGCGCGCCGATTTGGCGTTTTCACAGACCCAGTGCGCCAGGCCGGCAGCCACCGTGAGGGTGGCCATGGGCAGGGTGTCGCGCACATCGGCGCTTTGGGCGCAAGCAAAGTCCAGTGGTGCCGGCACCAGGTAGAGTACGCCTTTCATAACACCGGGAACCCCGCGGCTTCCAAGAGTTGGCAAGTTCGAATCAGCGGCAGACCCACCAAAGCGGTCGGGTCGTCGTTGTCAATGCGTGCCAGCAAGGCAATACCAAGGCCTTCGCTTTTGGCGCTGCCGGCGCAGTCGTATGGCTGTTCTGCCAGCAGGTAATGCTCGATCTGGTCATCGGTCAGGTCCTTGAACTGGACTTTGACGGGCGCGAGCTCGGTTTGGGCGAAGCCGCTGGCCTGGCACACCACCGCGACGGCGGTTTGAAAAATGACAGTCTGTCCACGCATGCGCTGCAATTGCGCCACGGCGCGCGCATGGGTTCCGGGTTTGCCCAAGGCTTCGTCGTGGAGGTCGGCCACCTGGTCGGAGCCAATGACCAGGCATTCGGGGTGCTGCGCGGCAACTGCTTGCGCCTTGGCCAGCGCCAATCGGCGCGCCAGTGGCTCGGGGCCCTCGCCGGGCAGCGCCGCTTCATCCACATGCGACGCGATCACGGTGAACGGCAGCCGCAGTCGCTCCAGCAACTGGCGGCGGTAAACAGAGGTGGAGGCCAGGATGATCTGGCGAGGCGGGGGTTTTATCATGCCCCGATTCTCTTACACTGCAACCATGACGCTACACCAACGCCCCCCCAAACTCGATGTCAAGCAGGCCGGACAGGCATCACAGCAATTCGTCGGCCAGGACCTGTTGTCCAATTACGGCCGCCTGATGGAAGAAACCCAGGGTCTTGGCGGGCCCAACTTGGTGAATTGGACAGTGCGGGGCGAGCTTCAGCCCGACGCCAAAGGCCAGCCGCAGGTGTGGCTGTTTTTGAGCGTTACCGCGCGCCTGCCCCTGACCTGCCAGCGTTGCCTCGGGCCGGTGGATGTTGTGGTGCACATCGAGCGGGCGTTCCGCTTTGTCGAGACCGAGGCGCAGGCCGAGCTGGAGGACGATGCCTCCCTTGAGGATGTGTTGGTG
>JAQSDS010000094.1 GCA_029946045.1 Rhodoferax sp. | reverse complement strand
AAGCAGGGCCCTGGAACAACCTGTGAGTCTGGCCCTTCAATCCAATGCCCGAACGGCCTGGCACTGGATCGACGCCTTGCCTGCCCGCATGACCGTGCTTGGCTTTGCTGTGGTGGGAAATTTTGAAGAAGCCATTGATGGCTGGCGCCGTTATGCAGCGCAATCCGGCACCGACAACGACGGTCTGGTGCTGGCCGCGACAGCGGGTGCCATCAATATTCAGCTCGGAACAACTCCGGACGCCAATCCTCCCTCGCCTGCCGGACTGCCCTCTGGCGCCAGTCAGCGTCCAGCTCCCGAGCTGGCTCACCTGGCCATTCTGGTCGGCCTGGTCTGGCGCGCGGTGGTCATGTGGGTTGTTCTGTTGGCTCTTTTAACGCTGGCACGACTCATTGCCTGAAAGCAAACACCAAGCGCCTGGCGTCACGTTGTCAAGCGCTCTTTTTTGAAGTGAAACAACTCTTGAACGCCCAATTTACAAGCCCTATCGTCCAGCAACTGGTGCCCTACGTGCCAGGTGAGCAACCCAAGCTGGCCAATCTGGTCAAGCTCAATACCAACGAAAACCCTTATCCCCCGTCACCGCGTGTGGTTGCAGCCATTCAGCAAGCAGCACAACAGGGCTTGCAGTTGTATCCCGACCCCGATGGCAGCGTCTTGCGGCAAGCCATTGCGCAGCACTTCAGCTTGAGCCCCCAGCAGGTGTTCCTAGGCAATGGCTCCGACGAGGTGCTGGCCCATGCCTTTTTCGCCTTTTTCCAGCAGGGCTGCCCGCTGCTGATGCCCGACATCAGCTACAGCTTTTACAAGGTCTATTGCGGCTTGTACAGCATTGCTGCACGCACCGTGCCGCTGCGCGAAGAGCTGCGATTGAATGTGGCTGACTACGCCTGCGCTGCAGACCAGGCCGTCGCCGGCGTGGTGATCGCCAACCCCAACGCCCCCACCGGCGTCGGCTTGCCACTGACCGACATTGAAACACTGCTGCAAATGCACCCGAATCGGGTAGTGCTTGTGGATGAGGCTTACGTGGACTTTGGCGGCCAAAGCGCCATCGCCCTGATTGACCGCTACCCGAACCTGCTGGTGGTCCACACCTTGTCCAAGTCACGCTCGCTCGCCGGTTTGCGTATCGGCTACGCCTGTGGCCAGGCGCACCTGATTGAGGCCCTGAACCGGGTGAAAAACAGCTTTAACTCGTACCCGCTGGACCGGCTGGCGCTCGCTGGCGGCGTGGCCGCTTTTGAAGATCAGGCCTATTTCGAGCAAACCCGCCAAGCGGTCATGAGCACCCGTGAAGGCTTGGTATTGGCGCTGGAAGACCTGGGTTTTGTGGTGTTGCCGTCGCAGACTAATTTTGTCTTTGCCCGTCACCCCGACCATGACGGGGCCGAGCTGGCCGCCGGTTTGCGCGCACAAGGTGTGCTGGTTCGGCATTTCAAACAAGCCCGCATTGATGACTATTTGCGCATCAGCGTGGGCACAGCCGAACAATGTGAGCAGTTGGTGACCGCCTTGGCCAAACTGGCTACGGCCAAGGCCTGAGACACGGGCTTAAACAGTCGGACATCCGACGAGATGTTGGGGTCAGAGCACGTCGCTTTGCGAGTGGTCTGACCCACAAGCTTAATAACGTCGCTTCTGTTTTAGTTCGGCGTATAAATCACTGTAAATTTGATAGCGGTTCACGCTAATACTGTCAGGCTGATCGTCTGAGTTCACTGCCGCTATCACGCCACAACCGGGTTCGTGCAAGTGGCTGCAGTTGTAAAACTTGCAGTTTTTGACATGGGGCTTGAGGTCGGGCATGTAGGCCGCCAGCTGGGCCGGGTCGACGTGATTCAGGCCAAATTCCTGAAACCCAGGCGAATCAATCAAGGCTGTGGTTTTGTCCGCATCCACCCAATACCAGGTGGTGCTGGTGGTGGTGTGTTTACCACTGCTCAGGGCCTGGGACAAGACGCCGGTTTGCACCAGAGCGCCGGGAATCAGACAGTTGATCAAGGTGCTCTTGCCCGCGCCCGACGGCCCCAACACCAGCGTGGTTTTGCCCGCCAGTCGCTGACCCAGGGCGGCACGGCCAGCGGCTTCGTCCGCGAGCGACAAGGGCAACACGTCATAACCCATGTGCCGATAAGGTGCCAGCCAATTCCAGGCGCGCGCAAAGGGCTCGATGAGGTCACTTTTGTTCAGCGCAATGAGCGGGGTGATGTGCTGCTCTTCCGCAGCGATCAGGGCGCGGGACAACTGGCTGCTGGAAAACTCCGGCTCAGCGGCAATCAGGATCAGCACCTGGTCCAGGTTGCTGGCAAACATTTTGGTGCGCACGTCGTCCTGACGATAGAACAGGTTGCGTCGAGGCTCGATTTTCTCGATCGTGCCTTCGTCTTGCGAGGCCAGCCACAACACCCTGTCTCCCACCACGCCCTGGCTCTTTTTACCGCGTGAATGGCAGATCAACCGCTCTCCCGCCTCGTTTTCAACCAGAAAATGGCGTCCATAGTTGGCCACGATCAGGCCGGGTGCGTGCTGCGGTGCCGTCATACAGACACAGACTTGGCAGCACCAGGCAGGGCATCCACCGCAGCAGCACAATCAAAGTCGGCCGTTGATAAACCGGCTACTTCGTGCGTGTTGTAACGTACCGTGCAATTGTCAAATCGAACGATGAGCTCCGGGTGATGGTTACGGGCCATCGCCAGCCAGGCCACGGCATGGACGAACAGCATGGTCTGGGCGTAATCGGCAAACTGGAAATTTTTCTGGATGGCCACTGCGGTACCGTCGCCATCCAGGCACCAGCCCTCCAGTTTGGCCAATCGGGTGACCACTTCAGTCGCGGTCAAGGCGCGTCTTTGTTGTACTAGGGACATATTGGGTTCAAAAAATCAGGCAGCTGCCGGAGTCATGCCGCGCATACGCGCCAGCCGTTCCGAGGCACCAGGATGCGAGTAATAAAAGCGTACATACAAGGGGTCGGGCGTGAGTGTGGAGGCATTGTCTTCGTAAAGTTTAAGTAGCGCAGTCGAAAGATCCTGGGCACTGGTCTGCCTGACGGCATAAGCATCGGCTTCAAACTCGTGTTTGCGCGACAACTGGGCCAACAATGGGGAAATAAAAAAGCTGAACACTGGCAGCGCCAGCATGAACAACAACAGGGCCAATGCGGCATTGCTTGATGCCAGGTTGGGCTGAACCCCCAAGCCCGTGTAAAACCAGACTTGTCGGGTCAAATAGCCCAGCAAGGCAAAGCCAGCCAGGCTCAGGGCAAACATGGACACGATGCGTTTGATGATGTGCTTGTGCTTGAAATGCCCGAGCTCATGCGCGAGCACAGCATCGACCTCGGGCGCGCTGAGCTTGGCCAGCAGTGTGTCGTAAAAAACCACCCGCTTGGCAGCACCAAAGCCAGTGAAATAAGCGTTGGCATGGGCACTGCGTTTGCTGCCGTCCATCACGAAAAAGCCTTTGGCAGAAAAGCCGCAACGCTGCATCAAGGCAGTCACACGCGCCCGCAGTGTTTCGTCTTCCAGCGGCGCAAATTTATTGAACAGGGGCGCGATCAGTGTCGGGTAAATCACCAGCAACAACAGATTAAAACCCATCCAGAACAGCCAGGCCCACAACCACCACAGGCTGCCGGTGGCAGCCATCATCCAGAGAATCAAGGCAACGATCGGCAGACCGATCAAAGCGCCGATCAGGCCGGACTTGAGCAGGTCAGCCAGCCATAGCCTGAAACTCATCTTGTTGAAGCCAAAACGCTGTTCAAGTACAAAGGTCTGGTACCAGGACAGCGGCAAATCAATTGCGCCGCTGATCACGACAAAGCTCACCAGCAAGGCCAATTGCTGCCCCATGCCCATGCCCAGACCCATGGCTTGCGCCAAGGCTTGGTTCAGCACCGAGAGTCCACCCAGCAAAGTCCAACCCAACAGCACGACCACACCCAACGCCATCTCGATGAGTCCAAGACGCGCCTTGGCCACCGTGTAATCGGCAGCCTTTTGATGGGCTGCCAACGAAATGCTGTCTGCAAATGCCGCTGGTACCGCGTCACGGTGCTGCGCCACATGACGAATCTGGCGTGAACTTAACCAGAACCTGATAAGCAAGCTCAAGCCCAGAGCGCCGGCAAACAGTGAAGTCAGTGAAAGGGAAGCAGAGAAAATCGTGTCAGTCATGGCGGGGAAGTTTAGGTCATCGGCGACAATTTGGCGCATGCACAACGCCAACACCCCCATTGAACCCGCACCTCTGGCCAAATCGGATCTCAACCTGGTCTGGCTGGACTGCGAGATGACGGGCCTGAACCCTGAGCATGAGCGCATCATCGAAATTGCGGTCATCGTCACTGACGCCCATTTGACCCGTCGCATCGAGGGACCGGTGTTGGTGATCCACCAGAGCGACACCCTGCTCGACAAGATGGACAAATGGAACAAGGGCACGCACGGCAAAAGTGGTCTGATTGATAAAGTCAAGGCGGCCACCACGACAGAAGAGGAAGCCGAAAAAATACTGCTCCAGTTTCTGGCGCATTACGTGCCCAAGAGCAGTGCGCCCATGTGCGGCAACAGCATCGGTCAGGACCGGCGATTTCTGGCCAGATACATGCCCAAACTGGAAGCATTTTTTCACTACCGCAACCTGGACGTGAGCACGCTCAAGGAGCTCTCCAAGCGTTGGGCACCCACGGTTTACAAAAGTTTTAAAAAGAAACAGCGGCACACCGCGCTGGCTGATGTACATGAGTCCATTGACGAACTGGAACACTACCGCGCGCACTTTCTGCAATTGCCCACTTGAGAAAACTTTAAAGAACAACTAAGTAGAAACCCGAATCTATGGCATAATCTAAGGCTTCGCTGAAATCACAGCGGATTTTGTACATCTCCCAACATTCACTGGGTCTGCAGCCAGGTTGATTCCCAACCTGCCTCAAAAAGACCCCCAGCTTCTAGTCGCACTCACTTTGCTGAGTCAGAGCCGGTTCCGTTTGATGGTTGATGTTTTTTAACCACCACACGGATCCACCGCACAACTTGCGGGGCTTCGCGTATGAGGACATTCCATGACTGACGCTACTTTAGCGGCGGGCGAATTCTCGCCTGCCGAAATGATGACCAACGATATCAACCTGTTGCCGCATGACGCACCAGACACGGATACACCCGTTGCAGAAGACATTCCCAACGGCTTTGTCACCCTGGGCCTGGCCCCAGAGTTGATCCAGGCTGTAAAGGACCTGGGCTTTACCCAACCCACCACCGTTCAGCTCAAAACTATTCCGTTGGCCATGCAGGGCGTCAGCGATGACGGCAGCAGTGCCCGTTTCATCGACCTGATGGTCTCCAGCCAGACCGGCAGCGGCAAGACCGCCGCATTTTTGCTGCCCGTGTTGCACACCTTGCTCAAGCAGCAGGAACAGGCCGAGGCCAAATCCCGCGAGGATTACGAGCAGGCTGTGGCCGAAGCCGCAGCCAAAGGCGAGGCAGCACCAAAACGTGCCAAGCGCAAGGACCCCACCAACCCGCGCCATTTCAGCGCCCCCACCCCGGGTGCCCTGATCGTCTGCCCGACCCGTGAACTCGCCCAGCAGGTGGCTCACGATGCGATCGACCTGGTGCAACATTGCCGTGGTTTGCGCGTAGCCAACATTGTGGGTGGCATGCCTTACCAGTTGCAGATTGCCAAATTACAAAACGCCAATTTGGTCGTGGCCACCCCAGGCCGCCTGCTCGACCTGCAGCGCTCGATGCAGATCAAGCTCGACCAGGTGCAGTTTTTGGTTGTTGACGAAGCCGACCGCATGCTTGACCTGGGCTTTTCGGATGACCTGGCTGAAATCAACCAGCTCACCATTGACCGCAAGCAGACCATGATGTTCAGCGCCACCTTTGCGTCGCGCATCCAGCAACTGGCCTCCCGCGTGATGCGTGAGCCACAGCGCATCACCATTGACAGCCCGCAAGAAAAACACGCCAACATCAAGCAAGTGCTGTTCTGGGCCGACAACGCCCAACACAAACGCAAGTTGCTGGACCACTGGCTGCGCGACACCACCATCAACCAGGCCATCGTGTTTGCCAGCACGCAAATTGAGTGCGATGGTTTGGCCAACGACCTGCAACAAGATGGCTTTGACGCCGTCGCTCTGCATGGCGCTTTGAGCCAGGGCCTGCGCAACCGCCGCCTGATGGCGCTGCGCCAGGGTCAGGTGCAAATCCTGGTGGCAACCGACGTGGCTGCCCGCGGTATCGACGTGCCCACGGTCACCCACGTGTTCAACTTTGGCCTGCCAATGAAAGCC
>JAQSDS010000093.1 GCA_029946045.1 Rhodoferax sp. | reverse complement strand
GAATCTGGCGCGTTCGAGTGGAAGCTCGACCTCGAAGACGTGCACCTGAACATCGAGGCGCGCCTGACCCAACTCGTGGGCGACGCCGGCAAGCGCCTGCACACGGGGCGCTCGCGCAACGACCAGGTGGCCACCGATGTGCGGCTGTGGCTGCGCGGTGAAATCGACCTGATCAGTGCCCTTCTGACGGACTTGCAGCAATCGCTGCTCGATGTGGCAGACCAGTATGTCGAGGTGATCCTGCCCGGCTTCACCCACTTGCAGGTAGCGCAACCGGTGAGCTTTGGCCACCACCTGCTGGCCTATGTGGAAATGTTCAGCCGCGACGGCGAGCGCATGTTGGACGTGCGGCGCCGGGTCAACCGCCTGCCGCTGGGTGCCGCCGCACTGGCTGGCACCAGCTACCCGCTGGACCGCGAACGGGTCGCCCGCGCCCTGGGCATGGTCGACGCGCAGGGCCAGCCACAGGTGTGCCAGAACTCGCTGGATGCGGTGAGCGACCGCGACTTCGCCATTGAATTCACCGCTGCCGCCTCGCTGTGCATGGTGCACATCAGCCGCCTCAGTGAAGAACTCATTTTGTGGATGAGCCAGAACTTTGGCTTCATCAACATCGCCGACCGCTTCACCACCGGCAGTTCCATCATGCCGCAGAAGAAAAACCCCGACGTGCCGGAACTGGCGCGCGGCAAGACCGGCCGCGTGGTGGGCCACCTGATGGGCCTGATCACACTCATGAAAGGCCAACCTCTGGCCTACAACAAGGACAACCAGGAAGACAAGGAACCCCTGTTTGACACCGTGGACACGCTCACCGACACGCTGCGCATTTTTGCCGAAATGATCGGCGGCCAGCTCAATCCGGCGAACGGCAAAAAGGAAGGTGGCATCACGGTGAACGCCCCCGCCATGGAACAGGCCGCCCTGCGCGGCTACGCCACCGCCACCGACCTGGCCGACTACCTGGTCAAAAAAGGCCTGCCGTTCCGCGATGCCCACGAAACCGTGGCCCATGCGGTCAAGGCGGCCGTCAGCCACCAAGTGGACTTGTCAGAGCTGCCGCTGGCCGTGCTGCAGGGCTTCAACGCGAGCATCGAGAAAGACGTGTATGAAGTCTTGAGTCTGCGCGGCTCGCTCAATGCCCGTGACATACTGGGCGGCACCGCACCCAATCAGGTGCGCGCACAAATTGCAAGGCACCGGGCCCGACTGGGTTAAACACATGACGACACCTGAAACCACCGAAATCATCCCCCCTTACACCACTGGCTGGCGCCTGGCGACCATCATCTGTTTGGTCATTCTGGCCGTGGCCGCCGCCAGCGGCGTAGGCATGTACGAGATGTTCAACGCGCAAATTGCCCACCTGCAAGCCAAACTCAAAAATGTGCCGCAAACCAAGTACGTGGCGGTGCTGCTCGATGCCCAACTTGCGCCCGGCGTGCTGGTCACCTTTGACCCACAAGACGGCTTTTTGCAATTGCAGCGCCTGACCGACATCAAGGAAGGGCAAAACGACAGCATGCAACTGTGGGACACCAGTGTCCCCAGCCAACCCAAGTCGCTCGGGGTGCTGACCCCCAAACTCAAGACCGCGCAGTTGCCAGCCACCGAAAAAAATCTGGCGGCGGTGACGCAGTTGGCGATCAGTGTTGAAAACCGCGGTGGCGCTGAGCCAGGTGCGCAACCGCTGCAGCCCTACCTGTACCGCGGTGCGCTGATTCTGAAGGCCTTTTAAAAAACCTGAGACCTTGCGGGACAGACCAAGATTTGCGAAGCAAATTTGCTCTGTCCTCAACTGATTAGGATTCAGACCACTCGCGAAGTGACGTGCTCTGACCCCAACTGATTAGACCGGGGCGCGAGCGTCTCCTGCCGCACACCCAATGCCGCCATCGCGGGCGGCACCGGCAGCCCGCGCAGCAGGGCCGCCGCCAGTTCGCCCATGGCGGGCGCGGTCTGAATGCCGTAGCCACCCTGCCCGGCGAGCCAGAAAAAACCCGGGGCATCGGGTGCAAAACCGACCACCGGGGTCTTGTCAGCCACAAACGAGCGCAAACCGGCCCACTTGCGCCGCACCTGCCTGATTTGCAAGCGGGTGGCCATCTCAAGCCGGTCCACCGCAATGGCCACATCCAGTTCTTCGGGTTGCACATCCTGCGCCGGCACCGGGTCGGCGTTGGCCGGCGACACCAGCAGCAAACCGGCCTCGGGCTTGAAATAAAAAGTCTCGGCGGCGTCGATCACCAAAGGCCATTCCTGCATTTGCACGGATGCTGGCACCTCACAAGTAAAGGCCGTGCGCCGCATCGGCACCAGCCCCACCGGCTTGACGCCGGCCAACTGCGCCAATTCGTCGCACCAGGCCCCGGCCGCATTGACCAGCATGGGGGCGCTGAATGACCCGGCAGCTGTCTCGACGCACCAGACGCGGCCGTCATGGCTGATCTGGCGCACACCCGCGTCGCACACCAGGCGCGCCCCGGCCGCCTTGGCGCCGCGCAAAAAACCCTGGTGAATACCATGCACGTCCATGTCCATGGCGTCGGGTTCATAGACACCGAAAACGGCGGCCTCGGGTCGCAGCACCGGCACCCGTTGCAGGATCTGGTCCTGCGTCCACCATGCGATGTTGGGCACCAGGGCGCGCATGCTGTCTTGCGTCTGGCGCAGCGCGTCATGGTCCGCCGCGGTGCCCACAATCAGCGCGCCGCGCGGGGTCACCAGTGGGTAGGGTGAAAAACCCTCGGGCGGAGCAAAATAAAAAGGCCGGGAAGCCGTGGTGATGGCGCGCACCGTGGCGTTGCCATAAGTTTCGGAATACAGCGCAGCCGAACGCCCGGTGGCGTGGTAGCCAGGCTGCGGCTCACGCTCCAGCAGCACCACCTGGGCATGGGGTGCCAGAAAATAAGCCGCCGAGGCACCGGCCATGCCGGCACCGATGATAAGAACGTCTGTGGTTTGCATCGTGTTGAGACACTTCAAAATGTGAACCGCGCGATTTGATCACCTTTAAGATCGGACCAGCGCTCTGGAGACTGCCATGCCCATCATCACCCACATCGAAGACCTGAGAATTCTTGCCAAAAAGCGTGTGCCACGCATGTTTTACGACTATGCCGATTCCGGCTCCTGGACCGAATCCACCTACCGTGCCAACAGCGACGATTTTCAGAAAATTTTGTTGCGCCAGCGTGTCGCCATCAATATCGAGCACCGCAGCACCGCCAGCACCATGATCGGCCAGAAGGTGGCCATGCCGGTGGCCCTTGCGCCAACGGGCCTGACCGGCATGCAGTGTGCCGATGGCGAGATCAAGGCAGCCAAGGCAGCCAAAAAATTCGGCATTCCGTTCACGCTGTCGACCATGAGCATTTGCTCGATTGAAGACGTGGCCGCCGAGACCGGTGGCCACCCGTTCTGGTTCCAGTTGTATGTGATGAAGGACCGCGACTACATTGCGCGCCTGATCGACCGCGCCAAAGCCGCCAACTGCTCGGCCCTGATGCTCACGCTTGACCTGCAGATCATCGGCCAGCGCCACAACGACATCCGCAATGGCCTGTCAGCCCCGCCGAAGCTGACCCCGCGCAACCTGCTCAACATGATGACCAAGCCACGCTGGGGCCTGGGCATGCTGGGCACACAAAGGCGCGGCTTTGGCAACATCGTCGGTCACGTCAAAGGCATTGACAGCATGGGCAGCCTGAGCGAATGGACCGCCAAACAGTTTGACCCCAGCTTGAATTGGAACGATGTGGCATGGATCAAGCAACGCTGGGGCGGCAAGCTCATCCTCAAAGGCATTCAGGACGCAGAAGACGCCCGGCTGGCGGTGGCCTCAGGGGCTGATGCGCTGGTGGTCAGCAACCATGGCGGGCGCCAGCTTGACGGAGCGCCCTCGTCCATCAGCGCACTGCCCGCCATCGTTGATGCCGTCGGTAGCCAGATCGAGGTGCACATGGACGGCGGCATTCGCAGCGGGCAGGACGTGCTGAAAGCCCGCGCCCTGGGTGCGCGCGGCAGCTACATTGGCCGCGCCTTTTTGTACGGCCTGGGCGCCATGGGCGAAGCCGGTGTGACCCGCGCGCTGGAGATCATTCACAAAGAGCTCGACCTGACCATGGCCTTTTGCGGGCGCACGCACATCGATACCGTGGACCGGGGGATTTTGCTGCCCGGGACCTATCCCGAGTAAGCGTGGCAACGCACGCCTGACACCGCTCAAGCGCCAGGAAGTCCAAAATCCGCATGCAGGGGAACGGCCGGGTAGTGAAAACGCACCGGACCGTCAGGGCGTTCATTCACATACTGGAACACCAGTGGATCGGTACTGGCGCGGACCTCAGCCACCGTACCCTGAAAAGCGACTTTTCCTTGGTCAAGAATGATCACATGGTCGGCGATCTCTAGAGTTTGGGTCAGTTCATGCGAGACAAAAATACTGGTCAGCCCCATCGAGTCATTGAGCTGGCGAATCAGGCGCGCAGCGACCCGCAAGGAAATCGGGTCGAGCCCCGAAAAAGGCTCGTCGTACATGACCAGTTCGGGGTCCAGCGCAATGGCCCGGGCAATGCCAATGCGCTTGGCCATGCCGCCTGATACTTCACTGGGCATGAGGTCCCGCGCGTTGCGCAGACCCACGGCGTTGAGCTTCATCAAGACAATGTCACGGATCAGCGCTTCGGACAAATCAGTGTGTTCGCGCAGCGGGAAGGCCACGTTCTCAAACACGCTGATGTCGGCAAACAAGGCGCCGTATTGAAACAACATGCCCATGCGGCGGCGCACGGCATAGAGTTGTTGCTGGTCCATCGGACCCAGGTCTTGCCCATCAAACAGCATGTGCCCCGACCAGGCCCGGCTTTGGCCACCCATCAGCCGCAAGGTGGTCGACTTGCCGGCACCCATGGGGCCGATGAGCGCCGTGACCTGGCCCCGGGGTATGCGCAACGAAACATCGTCCAGCACGGCGCTTTGGGCATAGCCAAAGCTCAGGTGTTGGAATTCAACAAGTGACGGGTTAACGGCAGAGGCCATGGCGACTCAAATTACCTGCAACTGGTGCGTCACCAGCTTGAAGTCAGGGTCTTCGGGGAAAGGCTTGACGGCAAAGCCCAGCCCCTTCATGAGTTTGAGCATGTTGGGGTTGTTGGCCAGCACCAGGCCCTCAATCTCGTTCAGGCCCTTTTCACGGGCAAAGTCCATGATCGACAGCATCAGCCGAGAACCCAGGCCGCGGCCCTTGAACTCGTCGGCCACCACCAGTGAAAATTCGCAACTGGCGCGGTCCGGGTTGGTGATGTAGCGCGACACGCCAATGATGCGTGTCGCCTCCACGGTTTCCCCTTGCTCATTGGTGACTTCTTCGGTGATGAGCGCCACGAGCGCCATTTCACGGTCATAGTCGATCAAGGTGAAGCGCGACAGCATGGTGGCCGGCAGTTCCTGCATGCTCGACACAAAGCGGAAATAACGGCTCTCGGGCGACAGGCTGCGCACAAAGGCCTGCAGCATGGTGGCATCGTCGGGATGAACCGGGCGCACGATGTACTCGCCGCCACCCGCCAGCGGGCACAACTGCTCGTGCTGTGACGGGTACGGCAAGATGGCCAGGTGGTTGTAATGACGCACCGATGGCGCGGCGTTGTCCACCACAATGCGGGCGTCCACAGCCAGCGCGCCGGACTCATCCACAATGATGGGGTTGATGTCCATCTCGCGCAATTGCGGCAGTTCGCACACCATCTCCGAGACGCGCAGCAAAATCTGCTCCAGCGCTTCCATATTGACCGCCGGCGCGCCACGCCATATGCCCAGGGTTTCTGCCACGCGCGAGCGCTCGATCAGGCGGCGTGCCAAAAACTGGTTGAGGGGCGGCAACTCCATGGAGCGGTCGTTGATGAGTTCGATCATGGTGCCACCAGCACCAAAAGCAATCACCGGACCAAAGGGCTCGTCGGTCACCATGCCAACGCAGACCTCGCGACCCCGCTTGAGGTTGGACATGTTCTGGATCGTCACGCCGTTGATGCGGGCATGCGGCAGCAACTTGGACACCGCCTGGATCATGTCCAGGTAGGTGTCGCGCACGCTGGTGGCATTCAGAATATTGAGCGCCACGCCCTGCACGTCCGACTTGTGGCTGATGTCGGGCGAGTCAATCTTGAGCGCCACCGGAAAACCCAGCTGGGTGGCGATCATGATCGCTTCGTTGGCGCTGCGCGCCAGAATGGTTTTGGTCACCGGAATGTGAAAAGCCGCCAGCAGCGCCTTGGATTCCATTTCAGTGAGCACCTTGCGGCGCTCGGCCAGCACA
>JAQSDS010000092.1 GCA_029946045.1 Rhodoferax sp. | reverse complement strand
GCAAGCGGTTCAGGCCCGGTGCTGTTGGACGTGAGGCGTGAGCCAGTCTATCGGGCAAGCACAGAAGCAATCACACAAGCGAAATGGTACGACCCCTCTGAAGTTGCGGTCTGGGGCAGAGACTTTGTCAACGGCCCTGAAGTGGTTGTCTATTGCGTGCACGGTCATCAGGTCAGCCAAGGATGTGCAGATGCATTGGCGAACCTGGGCGTAACTGCTCGATATCTTGACGGTGGGATTGAGGGCTGGAAGGAAATTGGTGAAGCCGTTGTAACCAAAACCGAAGGTGAATCATGAAGTGGATAACTCGGGAACGCCCAAAGATTGACGGTATTGCATGGTCAGCAGATAGGGGTGTCAATAGCGTCCCTTTAGTGACTGCTTGTAGGTAAGCCTCATAGAGGCTGAGCACGGGAAACCGAAGCCCCTAACAAAACAAAGCTGGTCGGGCAGTCCGCAATTCCCAATCCGGTCATTCGCAGCAGAGCTACCGTCGTTCAGTTCGGGAACTCGTAAGAATACTAGCCGTTGACGGTTTCAACCTCTTTTGTCGTGAACCCGGCCGGCATAACCACCTCGAGCATTTCTACATCGTGACTATGTCCGAGTTCACGATGACGGATGTTGGGCGACTGGTGCACGCATGACCCGGCTTCCAATCGGACTACGCCCTGTCCTTCATATTCAAATTCAATCCAACCTTTTATGACATAAACGAGCTGAAATGTGGTCTCATGAAAATGAGGTTGACTCGAAAATTCCTTGCCTTCGGCAGCACGAATGATGTGAGCATCGACGCGCTCCTCGGTCGCCGTCTTTATTCCCAAGTCACGATATTCGTAGAAAGAGCGGAGTCCTCTTTCAAACTGAGCGCCTTCTGCGTGTGATGCGACGAAGCCTTTGGTAGTCATTTCTTCGGTCCTTTGGGCAGTTGAGAATAAAAGTTGTGAGCGTAGGCGTAGGTTAACAGCAAGCTCCAGCAATCGCATTTCTCAAACTCGTACGGCTCCTTTTGGTCCGAACCTGCTTTCGACCCAGAGCGGAACCAGCGCCACTCGATCTCCTGTTGGCGGGTTTGCTGCGAAAGCGTCCTTTTGATTTACAAACTCCCGCTCGCAACTTCCTTCAAAAAAGTCATTGAGTTTTAGATGTCTAGCAACCGACGTAAAACAATCTCTTGTCTGATTGAACCCGACTGTGAAATGACTTTGACACTCAGGATCTGATCGAGGGAATAAATCCAGAGGCTCCCCATTGATGTCATACTTGCCCTGATGCCGTTGAAACGCCTATCCGTCTCAATTTCAATGATCTGACATGTCCAACAAACATCAATATATTTTTGCACTGGCCTTAATCGCTGCACTGACGGGCGTCGGTTGCGCCGTGGCAAAAGACGAGGACACGACAAAGGGCCCACGCTCTGGCGTATCCGGACGTGTCAGCGTATCGCCCAGCTGCCCCGGTCCGCAAAAAATCGACCAGGGAACCTGCGCCAGTCCCTTGACCGATGCCATGCTTACTCTCAAAAAAGAAAACGCAGCGCTGTTGCTGAAAACTCGCACTGCAGCGGACGGAAGTTACGCCTTCCAAGCCCCAGCAGGGCACTATGTGTTGAAGGTGGAAATTGAGGGCATGTACCCGCGCTGCCCTGATGTTGACGTTAGCGTGGCCAAGGGCCACATGGTCAAGGCCGATATTGCCTGCGACAGCGGGATGCGGTAACGAGCTGCAAGGTCCAGCGGTTACAAACCCAGCGCCTTGTAATCGTTGGCACGTATCGCGTCTGCTATGCGTCGGCTTTCCTCCAGAACAGCATCCCGGTCCTCTTGGGTCGGCAGGGACTGCAGGTAGCGGTCCAACACCGTACCCGAGCAGGCACCGGAGTTGGCGCATTGCTGCATGGCGGTCAATGAGCCTGCCCCGCATTCCAGCCCCGTCTGGCAGGCCACGATAGAAAACGCCAACGCGCGCAAGTCTGGTCGATCGACCTGATCATCGGGATGGTTGTCGTTGTGGTCCCACCAATAGTGAATAACAAATTCGCGCAGGGAGCCAATGGCATAGGGGTCCTGTGAGGCAACGGCGGCGCGCGCAATGGTCAGGGCTTGCTGGCTGCTTCCGGCCATGTGTGCCTGGGCCGCACTATCGCCGGGAGCGTGCGCACGCCCTGACATCCATGCGTCCCTCTGTTTTTGGGTTTCCGCAAGCAACCTATCGCGTGCCATGTCCGAAAACCCCTTGCAGCGCCCCCAGAGTGCGCGATACGCCGCCGCACGCAATTCCCGATTGGGATCATTGGCCGGCAGCGCGGCGGTCACATCTTCCACCGGAACCATGCCACCCTGCGCAGCAATAAACGTGGGAAAGCAGGCTGACCAGGCCAGGTAGGCAATATTGCGCTCACTCGTGTCTTTGCTGTCGCGGTATTGCTCATAAATTGACCGCAAGTCCGCTGTTCTTTGCAATGGATTGAAGACGCGTGTGGTCAGGGGCTGAATCTTGCCTGGATTGTTCGAAGTTCCATCGGCAGATGTCGTCACCGGATCTTGGTGAGCAGTAGGGCCCAGCGTGGCGGGCATGCTGGCAGGCATTGGGTTCATCGGCTCATCGGTACGCCCCCAAAAGTAGTACCCAGCCATCACTGCTGCAATAGCGAACAGTGTCAAACCAGCCCGCAACGTCACACGCATGATTTCCAATAGCAAACCCAGGCACCAACTCAGGGGTGCGTTACATCAATGCCTGGACTGCCAATGTCAGCTGCAGCCGTTAATTTTGAACGAATGGATTCGGGTACTCCAGTTGAATGTGCCGTCAGCCTTTAGGTATTCACTGGTAAACCAGAACGTGCAGTCATCCACCGGGTCAATCGTCATGGTGCTGTAGTCGCCCCAACGTGACAGCGTGCCTGTTTGCGACCCCGTACCCTGAACGATGGTGGTCTCGTTGCTCAGCGTGTTGAGCGTGTCTCCCGCGAGTCGGGTGGCAAAGCGCAAAGCCGGCTTGATGCCCGAGCTGGACGCACTGTAGGCCAATGCAATATTGCCTTGCTTGTCCATGGCCATGCTACCCATCCAACGTGAGGTGCTGTCAGGGCCGTAGCTTGATTGCTGATTGACGGTCGGCGTTCCTCCGGTCGTTGGAATGCGCAGTTCATACCAGCGTGTCGCGGTGTAAGAGGTACGCTTGTTGGTGCCGACCTTGACCGCGTGGTTCACGACCAGCGCCTCATGGCCGTCCGCAAATTTGCGGTAGGCCAGTCGGAACATGGCGCGATCAGCCAAGGAGTCCAGCGTACGCGCTGTTCCCGCCTGTGGAATGCAGGTTCCGCCACCGCAGGCCGCTGCAAATGCCGTGACCGGAATGGCCACCGGGCCCGCAAATGTCGAGTTGGTTGGGGTGGTCCAATCCACTTTGAACTTCCACAGGTTTAATTTCGACGACCCCAGGTTCATCACGTAGTTGGGTGTGCCGGCAGCGGGTGCGTTGCTGCCGTCCAGGTCAGCGGGCAACAGGCCACCATAAGCGGTACTGGTGTTAAAACACTGTTGGGTGGCGGGCTGACCTGCCAGCATCTTGGCACGGTCCATGGCGCACACTTTGCCGCCTGCGAAAGTGGCACCATTGGTGAAAATGTTGTAGGTCACGTAGTAACCATCAGGCCACACACCGGCCTTGGGGTAGTCATTGAAGCCGTTGCCGTACTGAAAGGCGTAACGGTTCCAGGCACCGGTGGCGTCCGAGGTCTGGGATACGGCAATGCACTGCATGTACGGCTGAGTGGACACTGCAAATTGCATCAGCACCCATCGATTGGCGGCCTTGTCATACATGACGATCGGATCGCCGTCGTTCGTCGTCTCACAGGGACCGCCGAAGTCTGTGAACAAGGTGTTGCCTGGGACCGGGCCATAAACGGCCGCACCGGTGCTCTTGTTAAACACAGCGAATGACGAGTTCACCCATTGCACATATTGGGTTGCGCCCACCGCGCCGGTGGTGTCGGGTGGTGCAGCTTGGACGGTGAAGGTGCCGCTAGGCCCGGTGAAGCCTTTGCCAACGCCATCAAAACCTAAGCCTGTGGTCGTTGAAGCTGCTGTTGCTGTAGTCGTCCTGTGGACGTCCTGTGCCGCAAAATCGTCCACAAAGTTGGGCGAATCAACGTAAGGCACTCGCTTCTTGGGGTTGGCCGGCTTTTGCCACGTCAGGTCAACCGGCTTGGCAACGAGATCACGCAAAGAGGGCAAAACGTCCTGATGTGCGGTAGCAACAACATCTGCTTTTTGCTGACCCGGTGCGTTGGCGGCATTACCTTGCGCAAGTACAAAAACGGGGAGTACGGTGGCGACTAACGCTGCAGATTTCAGCAGCCGATGGAAACTAGTTAGCATAGGATTCCTAACAATAAAAGAATGATGTCATAGAAAACTTTCGGTGCCCGCGGAAATGTTGTTACCCGCCAATCGGTTAGGGTTTGGTAGGCTGCCAATAGACTAGCTTGGCGAACTGTTGTGAACAATCAGTTTCCATGCCGCACTGCAGCAAGCCAACGCTTAAAAAAACCTGTGTTCGGCTATTGGAATTCCGGGTTAACTCGAACGCAAGATGGAAAACCCTAGTGTTTCTAACCCAAGACGATTTTAGAGGTTGACTGGACTAGGTCTGCAGTGGGAGGTGAAGGCGAAAATAGCTTTTTTCTCATAGGGTGGAAGTGATTGGTGTGCTGCTTTGCAAGGCTCCAATTTGGTCTACCGCTTTGCAGCGCGGCGCGCAGAGACCCATAAGAGACCGGATTTGCGCACACTTTGGCCTGAGCGTTAAATTCTTGGCAGTCGATCCGCAGAACGTGAAAAGTCGACATGACGGGCGCGGAAAACGGATTTTTTCAAGCTCGTTAGCAGTCTTAGTCCCGCAACGCGAAGCAACATCAACGTCTAACCGCGAGGAGAACTTGCATGGCCGAACAGCAACCCTCATTCGACGCAGCTAAGTACAAGAACGCCCAGAGAGAGCAATGGAACAAGGACGGCGCAGCATGGCGGCGCTGGACTCCCACGCTGGATCGTTGGTATGGCGTAGCGACTCGCCAGATGCTCGACTTGGCCGGCATTCAGCCAGGTCAACGCGTCCTGGACGTCGCCGCTGGTGCAGGTGAACCAGCTGTCAGTGCCGCCGAACGAGTTGGCCCTAGTGGTTACGTGCTGGCGACCGACATCTCGGAAGGGATCGTCGAGCTCGCGCTCCAGGTCGCCTGCGAACGGGGACTCAAACAGGTTGAGACCCGCGCCATGGACGGCGAGAAACTGGATCTCCCTGACGCTTCCTTTGATACGGTGCTGTGTCGGCTGGGTCTGATGTATATGCCACACCCGGTGACAGCGTTGCGCGAGTGGCGCCGTACTCTGAGACCAAGCGGTCGGGTCGCCGTCGCTGTCTTTTCCACGCCTGATCGAAACAGTTGGGGTGCTCTGCCTGCTTCCATCATCCGCCGGCGTGCGCAACTCCCGCCCCCCGTGCCGGGGCAACCCGGCCCGTTTAGCCTTGGCAGTGCCGGGGTGCTCGAAGACGTCTTGCTTCAAGTCGGATTTACCAACATCGAGGTTCACGCTGTGCCGGTGCCCCATCGAGCGGCCAGTGCTGCCGAGTACGTGCGGGTCGCCCGAGAAGCGTTCGGTGGATTCAATGCCATGATGGCTCACCTGCCCCTTCCAGACAGCGAGTCCGTGTGGAACGAAGTGGAAGACGCAATGCGTAGTTTCGAATCGCCCGGTGGGTTCGAGGTGCCGGGTGAGTGCCTTGTCGGCGCGGCTACGAAGTGATCGCCATTGGATCTTTAGAACCTGACCCGTGCTACTCCCGAATTAAACTTGCTGCGTGAATCGATGCTGCTGGCAGCAGAGCTTGGGGCATGGGTTTCCGCCGATTTCTGGGCCTTTGACAGTATGAGGCGGGGGCCCCTACCCCAAGCCCTGCCATCACCATCGTCACCCTGAAGTCAATGATCAGGAATACAAGTTCTGCTCCAATAAGGTAGTCAATTCCAGCGATGAAATCACCATGCGACAAGTTAAACCTGTTTCTTCTGAACGTCTGCCCGAGTTGCTCAGGCGCATGCCCAAGGCCGAGCTGCACATGCACATTGAGGGCTCTCTGGAGCCCGAGCTGATGTTTGCCCTGGCCGCGCGCAATGGCATGACGGTGCCTTACCCGGACGTGGCAGCGCTGCGTCGGGCCTACGTGTTCAACAACCTGCAGGAGTTTCTGGACGTCTACCACGCGGGCACGCTGGTGTTGCGTACCGAGCAGGATTTTTATGACATGGC
>JAQSDS010000091.1 GCA_029946045.1 Rhodoferax sp. | reverse complement strand
TGGATCCAGCCATCCTGGATCAGTGCTTGCCCAGGCGTGGTGTGAATGGGGAACAGTTTGATGAACCAGTCGGGGGCCCAATGCTCCTTGTTGTCGGCTACGCGTTCGACCAGGGTTTGGCCCTTGGGCGAAACGATGCGAATAAAACGGTAATGGCCGGCATCAAACTGCGCTGCCACCTGCAGTTCAATCGTGACCTCGTCTTTGGCCAACTGCGTGAGCGACAGCGCCAGCGCCGTGGCGTTGTCGATGTTTTTAACCTGTAGCTGCTGTTCCAGGTAATGCCGCGCAGACAACACGCTGACAATCATGCTGCCACCAAAAGCGATGGTCATGACCAGGATGATGGCTATCCAGAGTTGTTTGATGAGTGACATGGTGGGCTCGATGGGTTATTTGTAAATGGGTCGGCTTCAGAGGCCATCTTGGCGCATGCGATCCAGAACGTCGCGCCAGCGCGACAGTCGGGCGGTGGGGTCGGCAGAGGAGGCGGTGGCGCCACCCACCCACAGGCCGTCGCTGTTGAAACTGAAAACCGGGGTCAGGTCGGTACGCATGGATGCCGGCCGCACGCTACTGATCATGTTGTCAAGAATCAGGGGTTCTGATGTGGGCTCCGGGTAGTAACCCAGGACCATGTGCGCAATGGGCGGTGTGGCGCCAACTTTGTAGCGAACGTAGGACAGACGCAGATGTTCATTGCTGATGCCCATCAATTGCAGGGTCATGTATTTGGCAATAGAGAAATCTTCGCAGTCGCCCGCGCCGCGCCCCATGAATTCAAGTGGTGTCGCCCAGTAGTCTTCCTGCTGCCAGACCTGGATGTCGGTTTGGTAGAGAACCCGTCGGTTGAAGAAGGTATTGACCTTGTTGAGCTTGTCTTGGTCGGGCAGGTCGCGTACTTCTTCGATTAGTTTGCGCCAAGCCACAATGTTGGCTGCAGCCTGGGCGCCATAGCGCTGTTGCGCCAAGGCTTGGGTTTTGTCCAGGTCCGGGGCTGCAATCGAGCGGATAACGAGCAGCGACAAGCCCAACAGCAGCAGCAGGAACACGTTTCTGCTCCAGTCGTGCAAGCAGCGCAAGCCGATGCGTCGGGCAAATAAGACAATCATGTGGGTTCAACTTTGAGAATTATCAAAAATTAAGACATAATAATTTGTAAACTAATATTTCAGAGTTTAAATAAGTTTTTGCTAATTTACTTCCGGGGGTTTTATGAATTCTAAAGATAAAAAGATTTCTTTGGTGGCAATGGCAGTGCTAATGTTTGTGGGCGCTGTCCAAGCTCAAAAGTTGCCCGACCCCATGGTGCAGGCAGCGCGCAAAGCGGTCGCCACCAACCCAGAAGTGCAGGCGCGCTGGAATGGCTTTAATGCTGCCGGCAACGAGCGCGATGTTGCACGCGGCGGGTTTTTCCCCCGAATTGACCTGACCGCCACCACCGGGCGCGAGTCCAAAGACTCACCATCGGCGCCGGGTGGCAGTTATGGCACATACAACTACAACGCCGCGCAGCTCACATTGAACCAAATGCTGTTTGATGGCATGTTCACTGCCAACGAGGCAAAACGCCTGGGGTATGCCAAACTGACGCGTTACTACGAACTGCTTGAGGTGTCCGAATCTGCTGCCCTGGAGGCCATACGGGCATACTCCGACGTGGTGCGCTACCGTGATTTGGTGGAGGCAGCGACACAAAACTATGTGGAACACAAGCAAACCACCCAGTTGGTCGAAGAGCGTGCCAACGCAGGCGTGGGGCGCCGGGTAGACGTTGAACAGGCCAATGGTCGTCTGGCGCTGGCAGAGTCCAATTTGCTGATCGAATTGACCAATTTGCACGATGTCAGCGCGCGCTACCTGCGCATTGTTGGAGAAAAACCACCCGCCAGTCTTCCGTCGTTGCCTGAACCGTTCAAGCTAGGGGTCATGCCAGCGTCTGCAGTTGTCTTGATGAACGAAGGCTTGCAGGGCAGCCCAACGCTGAATGCTGCCGTGGAAAATGTGCGGGCCTACAAAACGGCGATTGAATCCGCCAAGGCTGCCTACATGCCGAGGGTCGATTTACGTGCTTACGCCAGCCGAGACACCAACACCGGCGGCGTCATTGGTGGCACGCGGGTGAACGGGGTTGAACTGGTGCTGAACTACAACCTGTTTCGCGGCGGTGCCGACATGGCCCGTGAGCGCCAGGCCGTAGACCAGAAAGACCAGGCGCGCGACCTGCAAGAAAAAGCCTGCCGCGATGTACGCCAGACCTTGTCGATCGCCTACAGCGACGTGCGTAGTCTGGAAGAGCAAATGCGCTACATGGACGAGCACCGCCTTTCCACAGAAAAGTCGCGCGAGGCTTACCGCCAGCAGTTCGATATTGGCCAGCGCACCCTGCTTGACTTGCTAGACAGTCAAAACGAGTATTTTGAGGCTACACGTTCTTACATTAACGCCCGTTATAACCAGGCCTCGGCCCAGGCGCGCACGCTGGCTGGTATGGGTCGCTTGGTGTCAACACTGGGTGTTCCGCGTGCGGACTTGCCCAGCGCCCAGGACGTGGGACAGGACCGTGCCAATTTTGACCGGGCTGAGCTTTGCCCATTATAAGAAACGACAGTGGAAACGCTGGAGAAGATCAAAAATGAAACTGTGGTGCCTGCGCGTGTGCGTACCACGCCAGCACCCGCCGCACCTGCCGTTGCCACCAAGGTGAGTTTGGCAGCGGACACCCTGTTTGATTTTGACAAGTCGGTGCTCAAGGTGGGTGGCGTAGCCAAGCTCGATGAGTTGGTGGCCAAGATCAAGGGCATGCAGCTTGATGTGGTGATTGCCACCGGGCACACCGACAGCAAGGGCAGTGATGCCTACAACCAGCGCTTGTCGGTGGCGCGCGCCGAATCGGTCAAGGCCTATTTGGTCAGCAACGGTATCGATGTCAAACGCGTGCGGGCAGTGGGCAAGGGTGAGTCCGAGCCGGTTGCCGATAACGCTACCGATGAAGGTCGTGCCAAGAACCGCCGTGTCGACGTCACCGTGCAGCCGATGGCAGCACCCGCCAAGTAAGCAGGTTCGGCCTCTGGGCCGATGGATGTTGGGAGCATTCGCGGCGAGGGCGCCGCTCCCACAGGGCGCCGCTCCCACAGGGCGCCGCTCTCATAGGGATGCTGGTGGATGTCCTGTAGGAGGCCCGCCCCCGGGCCGAAGGATGCGTCAGTTCAATACGGGCGTATTCGGCAGCTCATTCGGGTTACTTTGACCGCCCTGCAGCGCGAAGTGCTGTAGCAGTAGGTGGGTCACCTGCTGTACCGCCTGGGTCAGGCCGCCTTCGTAATCTTCCGCCTTGAATGCCGCGCTCATGTCTGACACCAGGCGCGGCCAGGTGTCAGACGCCACCCGCATATTCAAACCTCGGTCGGCCACAATTTCTATGCGGTGTTCGGCCAACAACAGGTAGATGAGTACGCCATTGTTGTGCGCCGTGTCCCATACCCGCAGCTTGCCAAACAGGGACAGTGCCCGCTCGCGCGTGATCTGCGCGGTGCTGTCAGGCCGCCACAGGTAGCTGAGCGGCAAGCCGGCCTCTACAAAAATACGAATTTCACCGCTGTGGCCTGTTTCGCTTTTTGCCACTTGCGCGGCCAGGCGTTCCAGCAGGGCAGGCGGGATGGCCCGCTGGGCGGCCTCGTCGCTTTGCCAGCGGTGTTTCAAAACCCGGGTTAAACGTGTCCACATCACCAGTCTCCTGAGGCACCACCGCCACCAAAGTCACCCCCACCGCCGGAACCAAATCCGCCGCCTCCAAAGCCGCCCCCTCCACCGCCAAAACCACCGCCAAAACCACCGCCATGGCCCCAGCCGCCGTTGTTGCGGCCACCGCGATGCAAGCCGCTGTTGCGCAGTGCGGGGGAGTTCTGAAGCAGGGTAAAAATCAGGGCAGCAACGCCCGCCAGCCCTGCAATCAGCATGCTGGCAGTCAGCAGCATGGCAATGCCGCCTGCGGCGCCGCCCGTGGCCACGGCACCCAGCCGGTTGCCCAGCATGCTTTTGGCCACGGCGCCGATGACCGGCACGGCGATAAATAGGAAGATGCCCAGTTCCATCCAGTCAAAGCCGCCAGCGTTTTGGTTGGTTTCCGGGCTTGGCTCGGGCAAGGCTTCGCCGCGGATGAGGGCCATGATGCGCGTCACGCCGGCATCGATGCCGCCGGCGTAGTCACCTTGTTTGAAGCGCGGTGTGATGGTTTCGTCAATGACGCGTTTGGCTGCCAGGTCGGGAATCGCCCCTTCGAGTGTCTTGGCGACTTCAATGCGCAGTTTGCGGTCTTGCACTGCCACAATCAGCAGCAGGCCGTCACCGATGCCTTTGCGGCCGATTTTCCAGGTGTTGGCCACGCGGTTGGCGTAAGCGGTTATGTCTTCGGGCTGGGTGCTGGGCACCAGCAAGACCACCACTTGCGAGCCACTGGTTTTTTCGAACTCGCTGAGTCTGGCTTCCAGCGCGTCACGCTGGGGGGTGGCCAGTGTGCCTGTGCTGTCAATCACATGGCCGGTCAAGGCCGGTACCGCTTGCTGGGCCCGTGCTGCGCCCAAACCCATCAAACACAGCAACAAAAGCGATGCAAGCCACCGGCTGAGCGGCAGCTTATGGCGCGGTAGTCGCAGCGAGGGGATCATTTTTTGTTGAAATCAACCACTGGCGGTGCCGAAATGGCAGCTTCGTTTTGAACCGTGAAGTTGGCTTTGGGGCTGTAGCTGAAGACCATGGCCGTCAGGTTGCTGGGGAAGCTGCGTGCCAGTACGTTGTATTCCTGCACCGCCTGGATGTAGCGGTTGCGCGCGACTGTGACGCGGTTCTCTGTGCCCTCCAGTTGCACGCGCAGGTCGCTGAAACCCTGGTTGGCTTTGAGGTTGGGGTACTGTTCTGACACCACCATCAAGCGGCTCAAGGCCGAGCCCAGTTCACCCTGGGCTGCCTGAAATTTGTTAAACGCCTCAGGGTTGTTGAGGGTTTCTGGCGTGACCTGGATTGACGTGGCCCTGGCCCGCGCTTCGATCACCTTGGTCAGCGTTTCCTGCTCAAAAGCCGCTTCGCCCTTGACGGTGGCCACAATGTTGGGTACCAGGTCGGCGCGGCGCTGGTACTGGTTCAGCACCTCGCTCCAGGCTGATTTTGTTTGCTCGTCAAGGCGTTGGAAGTCGTTGTAGCCGCAGCCCGTCAGGGTCAGGGCAGTCATCAAAATCAAGAACCAGCGTTTCATCATTACCTCCTCAAAAAAATAAAAATCAAACCAAGCGGTCAGCCCGGCCATGGGCCCATGAACATCAGCCCCAAATGGGGGTAACAAGCTATTTTGCAAGTATCGGAAACAGCTTGATCAGTCCGTCGGCCATCACTTCGACTGAGAGCGCCGCCAGGATCAAGCCCATGAGTCGGGTCATGACGTTGATACCGGTTTTTCCCAGCCCTTTGGCGATCGGGTTGGCCAGAGAGAAACACAGGGCGGTGGCCAGTGCAATGACCACACCATAACCCACCAAGGTGCCGAGTTGCCAAAAGGTCTTGGCTTTGTCGGCATAAATCACCACCGTGGACATGGTGGCCGGTCCGGTCAACAGCGGAATGGTCAGGGGCACCACGGCAATGCTGGCGCGGGCAGCGGCGTCGTGCATTTCTTCGGCGTTGGATTTCGCCTCGGCCGGTTGGGCGTTGAGCATGGCCAGGGCAGAGGTCAGCAGCAACATGCCGCCACCGACCTGAAAACTGGCCAGCGAGATGCCAAAAAACTCCAGGATGTGCAGGCCCATCAGGGCACAGGTGGCAATCACCACAAAGCAGCTGAACGAGGCCATCCAGATGGTGCGACGCCGCTGCTCACGCGTGAAGTCGTGGGTGTAGTGGATGAAAAAAGGCACGATTGCCAGCGGATTCACCAGGGCCAGCAAGGTGACAAGGGGTTTGAGGTCCATGGATGTGTTTTCTTAAAAGCTTGGGTGCTTCAGTGCGACGAACGTTCCAGATAGCGCTTGCGCCAGAAGAAAAGCACCAGGCCGGCGGCTGTGAGTCCCATTGACACCATGGCCCACCAAAACCGTTGCTCATGTGTAGCAGCGGGATGAATTCGAAGTTCATGCCAAAAATGCCGGCAATCAGGTTGAGTGGCAGAAAAATAGCGGTTAGCACGGTGAGCGTGCGCATGATTTCATTGGTGCGGTGGCTTTGCGCATTGAAGTGCATTTGCACCGTGGTTTCGGCGTTTTGCTCGAGCCGCTGCACGTGGTGCAACACGCGCTCGATGTGTTCCAGCACGTCACGGCTGCGCACGTGCAACAGGTCGCGCTGGTGATTGTTGATCAGTTCGTCGTGATCTGGCCAACTCTTC
>JAQSDS010000090.1 GCA_029946045.1 Rhodoferax sp. | reverse complement strand
GATGTTCTGGAACGTGCGGGCAATGCCATGGCGGGCGATGCGATGCGAACCACCCAACAATTTGGATGCCAACAGGTTGCCCAGGTTTTGGGAGTGCCCGCCAACCGTCAATTCGATATCGCCCGCGCTGGGCCGGTAAAACCCGGTAATGCAGTTGAACACGGTTGTCTTGCCAGCCCCATTGGGCCCAATCAAGGCCGAAATGGAGTCAGTCGGAATGTCGAAGTTCACATCAGTCAAGGCCTGAATGCCGCCAAAGCGCATGCCTAAACTGCGCACCGTGAGCAGGTTGTTGCCAGGGGTCATGATTTAGTTTCAGGAAGGGTGAAGATTGGGCGGCGCGTGCGAATCAAGCCGCGGGGTCGCCAAATCATCATGAGCACCATCAGGATGCCAAACGCCAGAATGCGGAAATCTGCAAATTCGCGCAGCATTTCAGGCAGCAAGGTCAGCACAAAGGCAGCCACAATGACACCAACGATCGAACCCAGTCCGCCCAACACCACAATCGCCAGAATCAGCGCTGACTCAAAAAAGGTGAAAGAAGTCGGGTTGACAAACCCTTGGTAACTGGCAAAAAAGACACCTGCTAAACCACCGGTCATGGCCCCCATCATGAAGGCCGAAAGTTTGACCACCACCGGGTTGATGCCCAGTGAACGGCAGGCAATTTCATCTTCACGCAGCGCCTCCCAGGCCCGCCCCATCGGCATGATGCGCAGCCGGTAAATCCAGCTGATCATCAGCACAACCACCAGGAGCAAGACGACATACAGAAACAGGAATTTCATGTTGGGGTTGTAAGCCCAGCCCATGAATTCGTGGAACGGTGTGCCTCCGAATTTGGCGAGGCGTGTGAATTCCAGACCGAACAATGTCGGGGCCGGCACCGGCAAGCCATTTGGGCCACCCGTCACCTCCAGCCAGTTGGTCAGCACCAGGCGGATGATTTCACCAAACCCCAAGGTCACAATGGCCAGATAGTCGCCATGGGTTCTGAGCACGGTAAAACCAAGCAGCCCCCCTAAGGCGGCAGCGAGCAACGGTGACAAGGCCAGTGCGCCCCAAAATCCCAGACCCCAGTGCTGGGAGCCCAAGGCGAGAAAGTAGGCACCTACGGCATAAAACGCCACAAAACCTAGATCAAGCAGCCCCGCAAGCCCGACCACAATGTTCAAGCCCAGGCCCAACAACACGTATATCATGGCCAGCAACAACGACTTCATCACGTAGCTGTTGTCAACAAAAACAAAAGGCAGGGCAAATGCAACCAACCCGGCCACGGCGCTGATCCATGCCCATGTCCGCCATTCATTGGCTGTTTGCACGGTTGCGGCCTGGGCCTTCTTGATGGCAGAACGATCCATTTGCTTTTTGGCCCAGCCGGTGTTCAGCGTGGCCAGAAACAGCACGCGTCCCAGCGTGACGACGCTGGCCAGCCACATGGGCCGCTGCCAGTTGGGTATGAAGTCCAGCCCGGCAAGTCGCAGTCCCGTGATGGGGCCAAACACAATCCAGGCCAACACAAAAGTGAACAACGCGTCGCGCGGCAGATCGCGCCACGCGGTCGTTGTTTTGGCGGTGGCACCGGGTGCTTTTTTTGGAAGCGAACTCATACTTTCTCCACCGCCGGACGGCCCAGCAAGCCGCTCGGTTTGAAAATCAACACGATGATAAGCACCGAGAACGAAAACACATCTTTGTAATCGGTGCTGACGTAACCGGAAAAGAGAGACTCCAGCAGGCCCAGCAACACGCCACCAAGCAAGGCTCCTGGCAGCGAGCCAATACCGCCTAAAACAGCCGCAGTAAATGCTTTGACCCCAACGACAAATCCGATGTAGAAGTCAAACGAGCCGTAATTGAGCGTCACCAGAAAACCAGCAATACTGGCCGACACCGCGCCAATCACAAACACTATGGAGATAACGCGGTGGGTGTCAATGCCCAGCAAGGTCGCCATCTTGGGATCTTGTTGTGTGGCGCGACAGGAACGCCCCAAACTGGTGTATCTGATCATGTAGGCCAACCCTGCCATGCTGGCCAGCGCCACCAGGACGATCAATATCTGGATGTAGGTGATTTGGAAAAACTGATCATCACCAGTGCCCATCCAGACACGAAACGCACCGGCCAGGTAAGGCTTGATGCCCTGTGGATTGGGTCCCTGGGCAAGTTGCACATAGGCCTGCAAAAAGAGAGAAACACCGATCGCTGATATCAAGGGGGTTAATTTGGGCGCCCCCCGTAACGGTCGGTAGGCCACCCGTTCGATGACCCAGCCATAGACACCAGTAACCATCATCACGACAAGCAGTGCGATCAACAAAGTTGGGGCAATGGCCTCGACCCCGAAGTAGGCCAGCACACTCAGTGTGATGCCCGTGACATAGGCCGAGACCATGTACACCTCACCATGGGCAAAGTTGATCATGCCAATGACCCCATAGACCATGCTGTAGCCCACGGCGATCAAGCCATAAATCATGCCCAGCACCAGTCCGTTGACCACTTGCTGGCCGAAGATATGTCCATCCATGCTGGATTCCTGTTTGATTAAGGGACTGATGGTCGATGGACCACTTCTTCACCCCCGTCAGCCCTGTCGCGGAATTGGTCGCAACAAGGCGTGAAGGCCGCGATGAGTGCTTGTTCAGGCTTACTTTGAGACGCGGACGTAAGTGCCGTCGTCTTTGTAAGCGCTCACTACGTAGGCGGCTGAGGTCAGGTCACCTTTGGCATCCCAAGATTTTTTGCCCAAAATGGTCTGAACCGGGTTGGCTTTGATCCAATTGGCCATGGCAGCGCCAGACGTGGCGTTGGCCCCTTTCAGTGCCGCAGCTGCCACTTGCACGCCTGCATAGGTGTACAAAGTGAAGCCGGCGGGCTCGAAACCACCCTTGCGGAATTTTTCAACCACGGCCTTGCCATCAGGAATCTGGCGCGGGTCTTCACCAAACGTTACCAGCACGCCTTTCAGGACAGGTTTGCCACCAGCAGCCACAGCAAACGTGTCTTCAACCGCTCCATCGGTCACCATGACCTGGGTGTTGATGCCTTGTTCACGCACCTGCCGCAACAAGGTTCCCGCCTCAGACGACAATCCGGAGAAGTGAATCAGGTCAACATTTGCTGATTTGATTTTGGTCACCAGCGCGTTGTAGTCTTTTTCGCCCCGTGTCAATCCTTCGTACATGATTTCCTTGACGCCGCGCTTGTTCAATTGGGTCTGGGTGGCGTTGGCGACACCTTGTCCGTAGGTGTCCTTGTCGTGAATCAGCACGATGCGTTTGGCTTTCAGGACATCAACGATGTAGTTGCCGGCCACCAAACCTTGCTGATCGTCGCGGCCGCAGGTCCGCAGGACGTTAGGCATGTTCTGCTCGGTGACTTTAGGATTTGTCGAGGCAGGTGTGATCATCAACATATCGGCCTCTGCGTAAGCTTCCGAGGCGGGAATAGTGCTCGACGAGCAAAAATGACCCACCACCACATTGACTTTGTCTCTCTCGATCATTCGCGAGGCAATTGCCACGGCCTGTTTGGGTTCACAGGCATCGTCACCAATCACAATTTCAACCTTTTTGCCATTGATACCACCTGCCGCGTTGATGTCGTCTGCAGCGAGTTGCGCCCCCTTGCGCATTTGTTCCCCATAAGCCGAGATCCCACCGGTCATGGGCCCCGCCACGCCAATCTTGTAAACCGCCTGCGCCAGGACACCTGTTGTGCCTAGCAAACAAGCCGCTGCCACCGATGCACTGATCCATTTTTTCTTCAAGGAAAATTTCATTGTTCAACTCCAATATGAGAAATGCTCATTGCCGGTGAGCGATTAGGCAGACTACAACCCAGCCCGCTGTGGGCACTACACATCAAACCGAACACCCTGTGCGAGCGGGAGTTCTTTTGAATAATTGACCGTGTTGGTGGCGCGGCGCATATAGGCTTTCCAGCTGTCAGAGCCAGATTCACGCCCGCCGCCGGTTTCCTTCTCGCCGCCAAAAGCACCGCCGATTTCCGCCCCGGAGGTGCCAATATTCACGTTGGCGATGCCGCAATCCGAACCCGCCACACTTAGGAAGGTCTCGGCCTCGCGCAAGTCATTGCTAAAAATGGCCGATGACAGGCCTTGTGGCACATCGTTTTGAATCGCCACGGCATCTTCAAAGTTGTCGTAACCCAGCACATACAGAATGGGCGCAAAGGTTTCATGGCGCACGGTGTCGGTTTGCGCCGGCATGTCGACCAGGGCGGGTTTGACAAAGTACGCGTTGGGGAACTGTTCCTGCAACACCGGTTCCCCGCCAAACACTTCGCCACCTTCCTGCTTCGCGTTCGACAGTGCCTGTTGCATGGCGTCAAATGCTGCCTTGTCAATCAGCGGCCCGACCAGAGTTCCAGGGGTCAGAGGGTTGCCAATAGACAACGCCTGATAGGCTTTTTTCAAACGTTCAAGCAGGGTTGCCCTGATGCTTGAATGCGCGATAAGGCGTCGCGTGGTGGTGCAGCGTTGTCCAGCAGTACCCACGGCAGCAAAAAGAATGCCACGCACCGCCAAATCCAGATCGGCGCTGGGCGTGATGATGACGGCATTGTTGCCACCCAATTCCAGCAGGCTGCGGGCAAACCGTCGCGCCACATTCGGGCCCACTTCCCGACCCATGCGGGTGCTGCCCGTGGCTGAAATCAAGGCCACTTTGGGGTGATTGACCAAGGCCTCACCCACCTCCCGTGCGCCTACCAGCAACTGCGACAAAGCCTCGGGCGCGTCGCCAAAACGTTTGGCTGCACGCTCGAACAGGGCCTGACAAGCCAGCGCAGTCAGCGGTGTCTTTTCTGACGGCTTCCACACCACCGAGTTGCCGCAAACAATTGCCAGAGCAAAGTTCCATGACCACACCGCTGTCGGGAAGTTGAACGCGCTGATTACACCGCAAACGCCCAGCGGGTGCCATGTTTCCATCATGCGGTGGCCAGGCCGTTCGGACGCAATCGTCAGACCATAAAGCTGGCGTGACAGGCCCACCGCAAAATCGCAGACATCAATCATTTCCTGGACTTCGCCCAGGCCTTCCGAGAGCACTTTCCCCGCTTCCAGCGAGATCAGTTGGCCCAGGTCGTTTTTGGATAACCGCAACTCTTCACCCAGCAGACGGATAAGCTCTCCGCGACGGGGTGCGGGTGTCAGACGCCACGCAAGAAATGACTGCTGCGCTGCAGCCACGGTGTTGGCCACATCTTCTTGTGTATGGATGTGGGCACGACCCAGCTCGCTGCCGTCAATCGGAGAGCAAACAACGAGCCCCCCGCCTGTATAAGCTGAAGTTGCAACGCCCATATGCTGCATGAGAGAAGGAAGGAGTGCATTCATTGCGGACATATTTTCTCTTTTGATAAAAAAGGTTTCGTAAAGGAATTATATTGACTGATAATAGAATTCATCAACTATTTCGAACTTTTTATTTATATGGAAAAATTTGACGTAATCATCGTGGGTGGCGCTGCCGTTGGCAGCTCTGCGGCGTACTTTTTGGCTTCCCAGCCTGATTTCAAAGGAACGGTACTGGTCCTTGAAAAAGACTTCAGTTATGAAAAATGTGCGACGGCACTTTCTGCGGCCTCCATCCGGCACCAGTATTCGACTGAAGGCAACATTCAGATGTCGCAGTTCGGAACACAGTTCATCAAGCAGATTGGCGACTACCTGTCTGTCAGCGGTGAAAGCCCCGAAATCGGGTTTCATGAAAAAGGTTATCTGTTTCTCGCCACAGAGGCGGGGAAAGACATCCTCGAATCCAACCACCAGACCCAACGCAGTTTGAACGCGGATGTGGTCCTGCTGACCCCTGCCCAATTGCAGGCGCTTTACCCCTGGATGAACACCGATGACCTTTATGCAGGCTCATTGGGTCAGTCTGGGGAGGGTTGGCTTGATGCCTACAGCCTGATGCAGGCGTTTCGGCGCAAAGCCATTTCCCTGGGTGTGCAGTACCGCCAAGCCGAGGTAGCCAGCATGGTGCGCACCGGTCGCCACATCCAATCGGTGCGTCTGACCGATGGGACCACGGTAAGCTGCTCCACACTCATCAATGCATCCGGTACGGGGGGGCCTCAACTGGCCAAAACTGCCGGCATCACCCTGCCGGTGGAAGCCCACAAACGCTGTGTCTTTCATTTCACCTCGTCAGCGCAGACGCCGAACTGTCCCATGGTGATTGACCATAGTGGTGCCTATTTCCGACCCGAGGGCAACGGTTACATCTGTGGCATTTCCCCGCCCGCTGATCAGGACCCGGAATGTTTTGACTTTGATGTGCAGCACGGTCTGTTTGACGAAGTTCTATGGCCCCTGTTGGCAAACCGCGTGCCGGGG
>JAQSDS010000089.1 GCA_029946045.1 Rhodoferax sp. | reverse complement strand
CAGGCCCTTGGCGTCATAGGGGTTGGACGGCATCACGGTGCGCAGGCCGCATACCTGGGTGAACATGGCCTCGGGGCTCTGGCTGTGGGTCTGGCCGCCATAAATGCCGCCGCCGCAGGGCATGCGCATGGTGATGGGGCAGGTGAAGTCGCCCGCCGAGCGGTAGCGCAGCCGCGCCGCTTCCGAGACGATCTGGTCGGTGGCTGGGTAGACGTAGTCGGCAAACTGGATTTCAACCACCGGGCGCAGGCCGTAAGCGCCCATGCCGACCGCCGTGCCAACAATGCCGCCCTCGGAGATGGGGGCGTCAAACACACGCTGCTTGCCGTGTTTTTGCTGCAGGCCCTCGGTGCAGCGAAAGACGCCGCCAAAGTAGCCCACGTCCTGGCCGTAGACGACCACATTGGGGTCGCGTGTCAGCATCACGTCCATGGCCGAGCGTAGCGCCTGGATCATGGTCATCGGGCTGGTGTTTTGCGTGTTGTCGCTCATGATTAAGCTCCCATCTCTTGACGCTGACGCACCAGATGCGCCGGCATGTGTTCGTAAACGTCTTCGAACATGGTGGCCACGCCCTGGGCGTGGCTATCGGCCAGGGTGCCGTATTGCTCAGCCTCTTTTTGCGCTGTCGACACGTCGGCCTCAAGCGCTTTCTTGGTGGCTTCGTGTTCAGCGTCCGACCAGGCCCCGAGGTCAATCAGGTGTTTTTTCAGGCGCTCGATCGGGTCGCCCAGCGGAAAGCGCGCGGGGTCGTTGGCCGGGCGGTATTTGCTGGGGTCGTCTGAGGTCGAATGCGGCCCGGCGCGGTAAGTCACCCACTCGATCAGGGTGGGGCCAAAGCTGGAGCGCGCGCGCTCGAGGGCCCATTTGGAGGCCGCATAGACCGCCAGGAAGTCGTTGCCGTCGACGCGCAAGGAGGCAATGCCGCAGCCCGCGCCGCGTGCGGCAAAGGTGGTGCCTTCACCGCCGGCAATGGCCTGGAAGGTGGAAATGGCCCACTGGTTGTTGACCACGTTGATGATGACCGGTGCCCGGTAGACGTGGGCGAAGGTGAGCGCGGTGTGGAAGTCGGCCTCGGCGGTGGCGCCGTCGCCAATCCAGACGCTGGCTACCTTGTCGTCGCCCTTGATGGCGCTGGCCATGGCCCAGCCCACGCCCTGGATGACCTGGGTGGCGAGGTTACCGGAAATGGAAAAGAAGCCTTGTTTTTTGCTCGAGTACATCACCGGCAGTTGCCGCCCTTTCATGGGGTCGCGCGCATTGCTGTAGAGCTGGCAGATCATGTCGACCATGTTGTTGTCTTCGCGCGCCAGCAGCAGGCCCTGCTGGCGGTAGGTGGGAAAGCACATGTCGCCGTCACCAATGGCCAGCGCGTGGGCGCAGGCAATGGCTTCCTCGCCCAGGCACTGCATGTAAAAAGACATCTTTTTCTGCCGCTGCGCAATCAGCATGCGGGCGTCAAATGCGCGTGTCAGCAGCATGGCGCGCAGGCCGCGCTGGAGCAGTGCCACGTCCATTTGCGGTGCCCACGGGCCTACCGCCTTGCCGTCATCGTCGAGGACGCGGATCAGCGCAAACGCGAGGTCGTTGGTTTGGGCCGCCGCGACATCAACCGGCGGGCGACGTTTGGCGCCGGCAGCGGACAACGGGAGGTAAGAAAAGTCGGTGTCGTGACCGGGGCGCCCGGTGGGCTCGGGCACGTGCAGGTGCAGGGGTTTACGCTGTGGCATGGGGTTGATCTCCTGGCGGACTTGTGATCCATCAAAGAATACGTGGAAAGTGGCTTGGCGTGCATCGGGTAAAGCACCTAGGCCACTTCAATCTGCCAACATTCACGGGATCACCGTGTCGGCTGGCATTGCGGCAAATCATAGCGCAAGGGCGCAGCACCATCACCATTTTGGTTTGTGAGGATTTACCAGGCTTGACCAAACCTGCCCTGGCATTCGCAATTAAGCTCGGCCACTTTCAACCCAAGGAGACCGTAGATGCTGAATCAGGATCAGACCCAGGACTTTGATGCCTTGCTGCCAGGCCAATCCACCTTGAACGGTGCCAGCCGTCGCACTGCCCTGAAAATGGCTTTGGGCGTGGGTTATGCCGCCACAGCCATGCCGATCATGGCGCAAACCGCCATCAAAACACCCAATGACGGCTTGACCTCAGGCGAGTCTACTTTCAGCGTCGACGGCTTTCCGGTCCCGTTTTTCTATGCTGCCCCCGAAGGCAAAAAGAACCTGCCGGTGGTGCTGGTGATTCAGGAAATTTTTGGTGTCCACGAGTACATTGCCGATACCTGCCGCCGCTTTGCCAAGGCCGGCTACCTGGCCATTGCGCCGGAATTTTTTGCGCGCCAGGGTGACCCCGGCAGCTACGGTGAAACGGCCAAATTGATTGCCGAGGTGGTTTCTAAAGTGCCCGATGCGCAAGCCATGAAAGACCTGGACGGGGCCGTGGCCTGGGCCGGTGCCAACGGCGGCAACCTGAAGAAAGTCGCCATCACCGGGTTTTGTTGGGGCGGACGCATCACCTGGCTGTATGCCAGTCAAAGCAAAAACGTTCAGGCCGGTGTGGCCTGGTACGGTCGTCTGGTGGGCACGCCCACAGCGCTCACGCCCAAGCATCCGCTGGACCTGGCGGCCACGCTGAATGCCCCGGTGCTGGGTTTGTACGGTGGCCAGGACGGTGGCATTCCGCTGACCACGGTCAATCAAATGAAAGACGCGCTGGCCGAGGCCGGTGCCAAGGACAATGCCGCCGCCAAGGCGTCAGAATTTGTGGTTTACAAGGATGCGCCGCACGCCTTCCATGCCGACTACCGTCCAAGCTACCGCAAGGACGCCGCCGAAGATGGCTTCAAGCGTGCGCTGGCCTGGTTCAAGGCCAATGGTGTAGCGTGAAACCTTGCGGGTAACTTGTGGGAGGCCCGCCCTCGGGCCGAAGGCTGTTTGGGGGCATTCGCGGCGAGGGCGCCGCTCCTACAGTGAGACCTTGCGGGTAACTTGTGGGAGGCCCGCCCTCGGGCCGAAGGCTGTTCAGGAGCATTCGCGGCGAGGGCGCCGCTCCTACAGTGAGACCTTGCGGGTCAGACCACTCGCGCAGCGACGTGCTCTGACCCCAACCGATTAGATTGACTTCGCCACCGGGCGCCTTGAGTCACTGCACCACTCGCTCCAGCTGCCCGCATACAGCGCCGCCCGGCCCAGCCCGGCCAGTTCCATGGCAATCAGGTTGGGCAGCGCGCTGACGCCGCTGCCGCAGTGATGCACCACGCTGGCCGGGTCGCGGCCCGCCAGCAGGGTGTCAAATTCTGCCCTCAGTTGGTCGGCCGGTTTAAAGCGACCATCCGGGCCTATGTTGTCAGAGAAAAGTCGATTCAGTGCGCCGGGAATGTGACCGGCCACCGGGTCGAGCGGTTCCACTTCGCCCCGAAAGCGCGGCGCAGCGCGCGCATCCAAGACGGTTTGGACAGGGTTCCCCAGCTGGCTGAGCACGGTGTCGGTGTTGGTCAAAACCGCCCGTGGCGCGCCCAGGGGGTAGCTGTTGGCTGGTCGTTCCTGGCCGGTTCCGGTCTCGACCGCACCACCGCTTGCCTGCCAGGCCTGCAGGCCGCCGTCAAGCACGGCCACCGCCTCATGTCCGGCCCACTTCAGCATCCACCAGAGCCGCCCGCAGTAATTGGCGCCCTGGCGGTCGTACGCCACCACCTGCACGTCGGGCGCTAAGCCGACACTGCCGAGCCAGGCAGCAAAGTGTTCGCGCGAGGGCAGCGGGTGGCGGCCTCCGCTGGCAGCGTCCGCTGCGCCTTTGGGCGCGCTCATGTGCCGATCTAGATTGGCACGCACAGCACCGGCAATGTGGCAGGCTTGGTACTGGGCATCGCCCTCGGCCGGCTTCATCAGCTCAAAGCTGCAGTCAAACACCACCACGGGCTGGCCGCTGGCCATCAGGCTTTGCAATTGGGTGGCGGAAATCAGGGTGGTGTACATGCGCGTCTTGGCCTTTCTTCTGTGTCAATGTTGTTCGGCGGGTGTGTCGGGCAGGGCGCGGGTTCGCAGCACGGTGGCGGCAATACCGCTGGCCACTATCAGCGCCATGCCGACCCAGCCCAGCAGGGGGATCCGGTCATCAAACAGCACCAGGCTGTACAGGGCGGCAAAAACGATGCCTGCGTATTGCAGGTTGGCCACCAGCAGGGTGGCACCCCGACTGAAAGCGCGCGTCATGGCCCATTGGCCCAGCGAGGCCAGCACGCCGATCGGAATCAGCCAGGCCGCTGCCTGCCAAGTCACCTGGTCCCAGGGTGTGAAGCCGACCCACAGCACGCCCAGTACCCCGGCCAGCGCGGTGCTGAGGGCAAAATAAAACACCGTTCGGCCCTCCGGCTCGCCCACTTTTCCCAAGGCCGTGACCTGCATGTACGCCATGGCCGCGCCCATGCCCGAGAGCAGCCCGACCAAACCGGCAAACAGTTGGTTTTGGTCGAGTGTCGGGCGCAGCATCATTACCACCCCGGCAAAGCTGAGTAGCACGGTGGCCATCAACGGCCCTTGACGGCTGCTCTGGCCGTACAGCAACGCGCCGCCAATCACAAACGCCGCCACCCAGACACCACTCATGTAATTGAGCGTCATGGCGGTGGCCAGTGGCAAATGGGCGATGGCGTAAAACCAGGAAGCCAGTGAAAACACGCCAATCACGGCGCGCCAGGCGTGCATCAGGGGCACGGGTGTGGCCAGCTTCGTGCCACGTGCGCGCAACACCAGCGCCATGAAGATCACGCTCACCAGGCCCCGGTAAAAAACCAGTTCGGCCAGGCTGAAGCTGCTTGCGGCCACCTTGATACCCACCGCCATGGTGGCAAAAAAGAAGGCGGCCAACACCATCCAGAGCGCTTGCATGGTTACGCCTCCAACGGTCCCATTTCGCGGCGGTACCAGGCATGAAAGTGCTGCATGCCGTCTTCCATGGGGCTTTGGTAGGGGCCGACCTCGTTGTCGCCACGTACCAGCAACGCCTTGCGTCCGGCGTCCATGCGTTCGCCAATTTCGTCGTCTTCCAGACAAGTTTCCATGTAGGCGGCCTGCTGGGCTTCGACAAATTCGCGCTCGAAGGCGGCAATTTCTTCGGGATAGAAAAATTCCACCTGGTTCAGCGTTTTGTCGGGGCCCATGGGGTGCAGGGTGGACACCGTGAGCACATGCGGGTACCACTCGACCATGATGTGTGGGTAGTAGGTGAGCCAGATCGCGCCGCGCTCAGGCCGGGCGCCGTTGCGGTAGTTCAACAGGGCGTCGTGCCAGCGCTGGTACACCGGAGATCCGGGTTTGCCGAATGCCTTGGAGACGCCTACGGTCTGCACCGAAAACTGCTCGCCAAACTGCCAGCGCAGGTCGTCACAGGTGACAAAGTGGCCCAAACCCGGGTGGAACGGACCGACATGGTAGTCCTCAAGATAGACCTCGATGAAAGTCTTCCAGTTGTAATTGCACTCGTGCAATTCAACCTTGTCGAGTACATAGCCGGAAAAGTCCAGCGCGGCTTGTTCCCTCATGCCGCTCAGGTCGGTGGCGATGTCGCGACCGTTGTCTTCGAACAGCAGGCCGTTCCACTCGCGCAGCGGGTAGTTGCCCAGGTTCAGGCAGGGGTCGGTCGGAAAATGGGGTGCCCCGATGAGTTTGCCTGCTGGCGTCTGGCCGCTGCTGTCACCGGCGCTGTAAGTCCAGCGGTGGATCGGGCAGACGATGTTGCCGGATGCGTTTTGCAGCGAGCTCCGCCCCTTGAGCATGATGGCCTGACGGTGGCGGCAGACGTTGGAGATCAGCTCGATACCGCTGGGTGTGTGCACCAGCGCGCGGCCCTCGGCCTCATGCGCGAGCGTGGCGTAGTCGCCCACATTGGGCACACTTGCGGCGTGACCCACATAGCGTGGTCCTCGCTGAAAAAGTTGTTGCAGTTCGCGCTGGTAGAGCGCGGAATCAAAATAAGAACTAACTGGAAGTTGGCCGGTGGCCTGCTGCAGTTGAAGACTTAAATCAGACATGGGTGACCTGACCTAAAGACTCCCCACAGGGAGAGGCGCGGGTGACCTGGGTCATGCGCGAAACAAAAGAATCCAGCCTGGGCTGGCGCAAGGAGTGACCATTGTACCTTTGGGGACGGCCTCCGGCTCGGCTCGCTACAGGCATAAAATCCGGCTTTTGAATCTGGGAGGATGGCGTTTTATGGTTACTGCATCGAAACACGGACCTGTTGCGCCTGCGAGCTACGAGGCTGCGTTGCAGGAGCTTGAGCAGCTGGTGGCCAGGCTCGAGTCTGGTGATATGCCTTTGGAGCAACTTCTGACGCAATACCAGCGTGGTGCGGAGCTTTTGAAATTCTGCCGTGATCGTC
>JAQSDS010000088.1 GCA_029946045.1 Rhodoferax sp. | reverse complement strand
GAGGGTGGCGAAAATGCACCGCCTGATCTGCCACGGGCCCTGTAGCGGACGGCGGCTTGGTGGGCGCCGCTTTGGGCCTGAGCTTTGGCACCTTCACCCCGGACACCGGGGCCGGCTCAAACAAATCCAAGGTAAAACGCAACAACGGGTGCATGGGTGGCGCCGCGTCTAGACCGGGGAATAGGCCTCGGGGTCAATGCGGCGCAGCTCGGCCTCGATCCAGGCCTCGGCCTCGCGCATCAAGCCCTTGGGGTCACGCCCCGCGCTGGGCAGACCCGGGCCGATCGACACCGTGACCACCCCTGAGTGCTTGATGAAGCCCCGGCGCGGCCAGCAGCGTGCTGTGGCCACGGCGATAGGAACCACCGGCGCGCCAGACTGCACAGCGAGTCGGGTGCCAGCGGTCTGATACGTTCCTTTTTGACCGCGCGGCATGCGCGTGCCTTCAGGGAACATGATGACCCAGGTGGCCTGCGAGAGCAGACGGCAACCTTGCTCGATGACGTGCTTCATGGCTTCGCTGCGCGATTCGCGGTCAATATGGATCATGTCCAGCCGCGCCATCGACCAGCCAAAAAACGGCACTTTGAGCAATTCACGCTTGAACACAAAAGCCAGCGGATGCGGCATCAGCGTGGGTAGCAGCAGGGTTTCCAGCGCTGACTGGTGATTGGACAACAGCACCGCAGCGCTGCTTTTTCCCAGCGGCAAATGCTCAAAACCCAGCACCTTGAACTGCACCCCCAAAATTACCCGCGTGCCCCACATCACCACACTGAACCAATTCACCGCCGTCCACCAGGCCGCGCGGCGGGAAAACAAGGACACCAGCAGCACGGCACAGGTCCAGGGGATCACGGTGACCACCATCCAGACCATGTGCAAAATCGATCGAATCAGTGCCAGCATAAATTCAGGCTCGTGCCTCTTCGCGGTCTAGCAAATAATCGACGAAAGAAGACAGGTTTTCGTGCACCACCGTGTTGGGCGGAAACGACCCGGGCAGCGCCCTGGCCTTGTAAACAGCCCCCTTACCGGTCAGCACCAGATGTGGTTCGCAACCGACCGCGACACCGGCAATCACATCACGGGCAGAGTCGCCAACCACCGGCACATTCTTGAGATCGATCCCATAACGGTCGGCAATCTGCTCAAACAAGGCTGTGCCTGGCTTGCGGCATTGGCAAGCGTCATCTGGCGTGTGGGGGCAGTAAAACACGGCATCCATGCGCCCGCCCACAGCCGCCAGCATCTGGTGCATCTTGGCGTGAATGGCGTTCAGATCAGCCACCTCGAACAAGCCGCGTCCCAGCCCCGACTGATTGCTGACCACCACCGTGTGCCAGCCAGCGTGGTTCAGGCGGGCAATGGCTTCCAGCGCGCCGGGCAGGGGTTTCCATTCGTCGGCCGACTTGATGAAGTCGTCGCTTTCTTCGTTGATGGTGCCGTCACGGTCCAGAATCACCAGTTTCATCGGGGTCATGGTTTACCTTTGTCAGCGTTGCAGCAGGTCACGCGGCCAGGCGCGACAAGTCGGCCACCTGGTTCATGGCCCCGTGCAGGGTTTTGAGCAGGCCCAGGCGGTTCAGGCGCAAATCAAGGGCTTCGGCGTTGACCATCACGCCGTCAAAAAACGCATCGACCGGCGCGCGCAAGGCCGCCAGGGTTTGCAGTGCCCCGGCGTAGTCACCGGCCGCAAACTGGGCCTGGGCGCGCGGCGCGAGGTCCTGCATGGCGGCATACAGCGCTTTTTCGGCCGGCTCCTGAAGCAGCAGTTCGCTCACATGGGCATCAACAGCGGCGGCGGCATCGGCTTTTTTCAGGATGTTGCTGATGCGCTTGTTGGCCGCCGCCAGCGCCGGCGCTTCGGCCAGCGCGGCAAAGGCGCGCACCGCCGCCAGACGGCGCGGCACATCACCCAGACGCTGCGGACGCAAGGCCAGCACGGCATCGACTTCGAGCGCGCTGTAGCCCTGCTCGCGCAGGGAACCCGCCAGCCGGTCGTAGACGAAGTCACCAAGGGCCACACTCGCATCGGTGATCTTGCTGCCAAAAGCCGGCACGGCAGCCGCCACCAGCGCATTCAAATCAAGCGCCAGGTCTTTTTCAACCAGCATCCGGATCACGCCCAGCGCATGGCGGCGCAGGGCAAACGGGTCTTTGTCACCGGTGGGCAGGTTGCCAATGCCAAACATGCCCACCAGGGTTTCCAGCTTGTCGGCCAGCGCTACCACCACACCCACCGGGTTGCGCGGCAAGACATCGCCAGCGAAACGGGGTTTGTAATGGTCTTCGATGGCTTCGGCGATGTCGGCGTCCAGGCCGTCATGCAGGGCGTAATAGCCGCCCATGATGCCCTGCAACTCGGGGAACTCGCCCACCATGTCGGTCAGCAGGTCGGTTTTGGCAAGCCGCGCGGCCACCTCAGCCCGCTCGGCCAGCGCCTCGCCCCCGACCTGCAGCGCGAGCGCACGGGCGATGGCGCAGACGCGTGCCATGCGTTCGCCCTGGGTTCCCAGCTTGTTGTGGTAGACCACCTTGTCGAGGCCCGTCACGCGGGATGCGAGTGTTTTCTTGCGGTCCTGGTCAAAAAAGAACTTGGCATCACTCAAGCGTGGGCGCACCACGCGCTCGTTGCCGCCAATCACCGCGCTGGCGTCTGCCGGGCTGATGTTGCTCACCACCAGGAACTGGTTTGTCAATTTGCCCAGGGTGTCGAGCAGCGGAAAATATTTCTGATTCGCCTTCATGGTGAGGATCAGACACTCTTGTGGCACAGCCAGGAACTGCGACTCAAACTGGCAAGTCAGCACATTGGGGCGCTCCACCAGGGCGGTGACTTCATCGAGCAAAGCGTCGTCCATCAGCACCTCAAAGCCGGGGCCCAGGCGCTCGGCGGCCTGCGCGAGTTGCTGCACGATGGCAAAGCGCCGATCACCAAAGCTGGCGATCACGGCACCGTCGCGCAGCAGCGTGGCCGCGTAGTCATCGGCATGGTCCACCTGCAGCGGCGACTTGTGCGCCTCAAAACGGTGGCCCTGCGTCAGCTTGCCAGAAGTCAGACCCAGCACCTTGACCGGCACCACGGTGCTACCGTGCAAGGCCAGCAGGCCATGCGCCGGACGCACAAAATGCACGCTGCTCCAGCCCGGCAGCTCGCAGTCGGACGCCAACTGGTAGCTCATCATTTTGGGGATAGGCAACTGCGCCAGCGCCGCCAGCAAGGCCGGCTGCAAGCCCACGTCAAGCGTGGCACCCGTCACCAGGCTGTCGTAGAACAGCGCCTCGGCCTTGCCATCGGGTGCCTTGCGCAGCGCCGACACAGCAAACACCGGGTCGGACACATCGGCGCCCAGGGCCTGCAATTTTTTGAGCAGCGCGGGCGTGGCCAGACCATTGGCGTCGAGCCCGACACTGACCGGCATCAGCTTTTGCTGTACCGCGGTGTCAGCCGCCTTGGCCGCCACCTGCGTGATGTGCGCGGCCAGGCGACGGGGCGAGGCAAACGGTGTGCTCACCGAGTCGCTTGAGGCCAGCCCCAGCTGGCGCAATTGCGCGCACAGTTGGCTGGCAAACACGTCGCCCAGCTTTTTCAGCGCCTTGGGGGGCAGCTCTTCAACAAACAGTTCAACAAGGAGATTTTGGTGGGTCATGATCAAGCGGCTTTCTTGGACATTTCAGCCACCCAGGCACGCGGGGCCATCGGGAAACCCAGTCGTTCGCGGCTGTCAAAGTAGCTTTGCGCCACACCGCGTGCCAGCGTGCGGATGCGGCCAATGTAGGCGGCACGCTCAGTCACGGAAATGGCGCCACGGGCATCGAGCAAGTTGAAACTGTGCGCGCACTTGAGCACCTGCTCGTAGGCGGGCAGTGCCAGTTGCACGTCCATCAGGTGTTTGGCCTGTTTTTCATGCGCCGTGAAGGCGGTAAACAAAAAGTCGGCATCGCTGTGCTCGAAGTTGTAGGTGGACTGCTCGACCTCGTTTTGCTTGTAGACGTCGCCATAGCTCAGTTGGGTGCCGTCGGGCGATTCAGTCCAGACCAGGTTGTAAACGTTGTCCACGCCTTGCAGGTACATGGCCAGGCGCTCCAGGCCGTAGGTGATTTCGCCGGTGATGGGTCGGCAGTCAATGCCACCGACCTGCTGAAAATAGGTGAACTGCGTCACTTCCATGCCGTTGAGCCAGACTTCCCAGCCCAGCCCCCAGGCACCCAGCGTGGGGTTTTCCCAGTCGTCCTCGACAAAACGGATGTCGTTCTTTTTCAGGTCGAAACCCAGGGCTTCGAGGCTGCCCAGGTAGAGCTCCAGAATGTTGCTGGGGGCGGGCTTGAGCACCACCTGGTACTGGTAGTAATGCTGCAAGCGGTTTGGGTTTTCGCCATACCGGCCGTCTTTCGGGCGACGGCTGGGCTGCACATAGGCCGCCTTCCAGGGCTCCGGCCCAAGCGCCCGCAAAAAGGTGGCGGTGTGCGAGGTGCCTGCGCCCACCTCCATGTCGTAGGGTTGTAACAACGCGCAGCCCTGGGCGTCCCAGTACGACTGCAGTTTCAAAATAATTTGCTGGAAGGTCAACATAAGCGGTAGAGGCAGCGCGCAACGCTACCCGAAAGTAAATGGGATTGACACAAGCACCAAGGTCAGAGTCGGCAATTTTACGGGCTTATGCGCCCCTCAACCAACAGCAGGCCCTACGCCAAACCCGGCGCGGCGACCAGGCCATGCGCATGACCCAATCCCCGCGCCTGAGCGCCGATGCAGCATGTCGTTTGTGTGGAGCATTGCTTCAAAACTTTCTTCTGCTAGTCGACCCACAGCCGCAAGGAATCAGTCGGGCGATGCGTTTTGCGGAGGTCAAGGCGGAGGCCGCGCAGCTGATTCAGGTCCTAGCGGACGGGGGGCACGTAGCAAAGCGCATTGCCCGACTGATTGGAGCAAAGCGCATCGCCCGGCTGATTGGTAAACCACCGTGAGGCAGTCTTTGGCCCGGCATCTCACCCAGTTTGAACGCACCCAAGGCGCCCGGATTACGCTGCACGCCATCCGGGCTACGGGCCATATTTCATACGGACCGGGCGCATCCACCAAGCTGCCAGCAGCAAGGCCAGCGCCAACCAGAGCAGCGGCCACAGCCCCCAGCGCGCCAGCCACCAGGCATAGGGTGTGATGCCGGTGCGCCCCTGCACCGTGCCGCGCAAGGCCATGGCGGTGTGCGGCGTGGCCGCATGGGTCACCCGGGCGCGGTGGTCGACGATGGCGGTTTGCCCGGTGTTGGTGGCCAGCAAAAATGGCCGGTCAAACTCCAGCGCGCGCAGCCGGGCAATTTGCAGGTGCTGGTTCATGGCCAGGCTGTCGCCAAACCAGCCCAGGTTGCTGACGTTGACCAGGATCGTTGGCGCTGTGGCGTCGGCCAGAAACTGGCGGGCCAGCTCCTCGCTGAACAGGTTTTCGTAACAAATGGTGGCGGCCAACCGCTGCCCCTGCCAGTCAAAGGTGGGCTGCGGCAGGGCGCCACGGTTGAAGTCCCCGAGCGGGATGTTCATGAGATCGGTAAACCAGCGAAAAAACGGCGGAATGAACTCGCCAAAGGGCACCAGATGGTGCTTGTCATACCGCCATGGCGCGGTCTGCCCGGGCTTGAACCCGACCACCGAATTGGTGTAGCCCTCGCTGAAGCTGCCCAATGGCACGCCCACCAGCGCCGCCTGCGAACCCTCTGCAAAACGCTGCTGCAAGGCCTGCCAGTAAGCCTTGGGCAGTTGTTCAGGCAGCAGTGGCAGTGCCGTTTCGGGGGTAATGATGAGCTGGCTTGGGTTCTGCTGGAGCTGCGCACCGTACCACTGCAAGGCCTTGAGTACGCCGGTTTCAGAGTCGAATTTTTCGTTCTGCGGGATATTGCCTTGCAACAGGGTGACGTCGAGCGTGCCGGCCGGGCCACCTTTCGGCTGGGGCAGCAACTGCGGCAACAACAGCAGTGCCAGCAACATGAGCGCAGTCAGCCGGGCCCGGCCCCAGTGCGCGTCAAACACTGCGCGCCAGCCCAGCGCCAGGCAGCCCGCCACCCAGGCGGCGGCGAAACCAAGACCATACAGTCCCACCCAGGGCAGCAACTCGGCAAGCGGACCCGTCAGATGCGCGTAGCCAATCGCGCCCCAGCCAAAGCCGGTGAACAACAGGCCCCGGGCCAGCTCGGCCAGCAACCACAAGGCAGCAAAAGACCCTGCCGCCAGCAGCGGATGCGTGGGCGCCAGCTCATTGAAAAAACCAGCCGCCGCGGCGTAATACAGCGCCAGCAAACCAGCCAATGCCAGCACCGCCAAAACGGCCAACGGTGCGGCCAGGCCGCCATAGGTGTGCATGGAAGTAAAAAGCCAGCCAAAGGTACATGCCAGCCAGGCTGTGGCAAAAACCCAGCCGCGCAGTGCCGCCTGCCGCCAGCTGGCGGCGCTGCGCAG
>JAQSDS010000087.1 GCA_029946045.1 Rhodoferax sp. | reverse complement strand
TTTGTGTCAATACCAGCCCGCTGGCTGGCCGCGAAGGCAAGTTCGTCACCAGCCGCCAAATCTGGGACCGCCTGCAAAAAGAACTGCAGCACAACGTGGCGTTGCGCGTCAAGGAAACCGACGAAGAAGGCATCTTTGAAGTCATGGGCCGCGGCGAGCTGCACCTGACCATTTTGCTGGAAAACATGCGCCGCGAAGGCTACGAGCTGGCCGTTTCCAAGCCGCGCGTGGTGTTCAAGGACATCGATGGCGTGCGTTACGAACCCATTGAAATGGTGACTGCCGATATTGAAGAGCAGCACCAGGGCGGCGTGATGCAGGCACTTGGCGAGCGCAAAGCCGACCTGATCAATATGGAGTCTGACAGCAGAGGCCGGGTCCGCCTGGAGTACCGTATTCCGGCGCGTGGCCTGATTGGTTTCACCAATGAATTTTTGAACCTGACACGTGGTTCCGGCCTGATCTCCAACATCTTCGACAGCTATGAGCCGCACAAAGGTGAAATTGGTGGTCGCAAGAACGGCGTGCTGGTCTCGATGGATGCCGGTGAAATTTTCAACTATGCGCTGGGCAAGCTCGACGACCGCGGTCGTATGTTTGTCACCGCCAATGACCCGGTTTATGAAGGCATGATTGTGGGTATCCACAACCGTGACAACGACCTGGTGGTCAACGCCACGCGTACCAAGCAGCTCACCAACTTCCGCGTCAGCGGCAAGGAAGACGCGATCAAGATCACGCCGCCAATCCAATTGACCCTGGAATACGGTGTGGAATTCATTGAGGACGACGAACTGGTCGAAATCACTCCCAAGTCGATTCGCCTGCGCAAGCGTCACCTGTCCGAGCACGAGCGTAAAAAAGCCGGCCGCAACGGCTAACTTGAAGCTCACGCACAACCGGGCGGTCTGGGTGATGGTGGCGGTGACCCTGATGTGGTCTACCGCTGGTGTCGTCACGCGCCACCTGGAGCATGCGCAGAAGTTCGAGGTGACCTTCTGGCGCAGCCTGTTCACCATGCTGTGCCTGCTGGTCATGCTGCCTTTGTTCAAGGGCCGTGACGTGTTCAGTCGCATGCGCCAGGGTGGCCCGGCGCTGTGGTGGTCCGGCTTGTGCTGGAGCGGCATGTTCACCTTTTTCATGTTGGCCATCATGCTGACCACGGTGGCCAATGTGCTGGTCACCCTGGCTTTGGCTCCCTTGTTCACCGCGCTGGCATCACGCGTTTTCATTGGCCACCGCATTCCTTTGCGCACCTGGTTGGCCATTGTGGTGGCGGGCGCTGGTATTGCCTTCATGTATGCCAGTCAATTGAGTCAAGGGGTCAGTCTGGCCGGTACGCTGGTGGCGCTGTGCGTTCCTATTGCCGGTGCCGCCAACTGGACCATCACGCAACACGCGCATGCGCAGGGCAAAGACGTCGACCTGATTCCCGCAGTATTGGTTGGAGCGGTCTTGTCGTCATTGATCACGCTGCCGCTGGCCTGGCCGTTTCAGGCATCTGCCTACGATTTGTCGCTGCTTTTTGGACTCGGCCTGGGGCAGTTGGCCATTCCGTGCGTTCTGGTGGTGGTTTGTGCACGTGTTTTGAAGGCGCCCGAAGTCGCGTTACTGGGCCTGCTGGAAGTTATTTTTGGTATCTTGCTGGCTTGGGTGGGCGCGGGTGAAGTGCCTGGCCCGGATGTGTTTGTGGGCGGCGCGTTGGTCATTGGCGCCTTGGTGACCAACGAACTGGTTGGCTGGAAGGAAAGGACATGAGCCAGGTGCTGAGTGAAATTCGTGGTGAGGTGGGCTTCATCACCCTGAACCGGCCACAAGCCCTGAACGCCTTGAGTCTGCCCATGATCCGGGACTTGACCCTGTGCCTGCAGTCCTGGCGTGACGATGAACTCATCAAGGCGGTTGCCCTGCGCGGCAGCAACAAGGCCGGGCCTTTTGGCGCTTTTTGCGCCGGCGGCGACATCCGCTTTTTTCACCAGGCCCTGCTCTCGGGTGACCCGACCCCCGAAGACTTTTTTACCGAGGAATACACCCTCAACCACCTGATTCACAGCTTCCCCAAACCATTGCTGGCTTTCATGGACGGCGTGGTCATGGGCGGTGGCATGGGATTAAGCCAGGGTGCTTCGCACCGGCTGGTCACTTCGCGCAGCAAATTGGCCATGCCAGAGACCACCATTGGTCTGTTTCCTGATGTCGGTGGCGGTTATTTTCTGAGCCGCTGCCCCGGGCATGCGGGTGAGTGGCTGGCCCTGACCGGCACTGCTCTGGGTGCCGCCGAGGCGATGGCATTGGGGCTGGCGGACCATTGTCTGGACGTCGAAACATTGCCGCAGGCCTGGGACGCGCTGGCTGACATCAAGTTCCTCGATGCCGCCAGCTTGCAGGCCTGGCTGGCTGAATTTTCTGCTGCCGAGCGCGCACTCCCTGTACTGGAGCGATGCAAGATTGACGCTTTTTTCGCGCTGGATTCAGTGCGCGCCATCGTGCAGGCACTGGAGGCCGATGCCTCTGATTGGACCCAACGCACCGCCATGCAGTTACGTCAGCGTTCGCCCCTCATGCTGCATGTGACGCTGGAACATGTCCGCCGTGCGCGCGGTCTTAATGTGGCGCAAGACCTGCGCCTGGAGCGCGACATGATGCGGCATTGTTTTTATCCGCAGCATCTGGCGCGCCCCGGCGCGCAAACCGAGGCCGCAGAGGGCATACGCGCGCTGGTGATCGACAAAGACAACGCGCCGGTTTGGCAGCCCGCGCGTATTGAAGACGTCACGCCAGCAATGGTGCAGCCCTTCTTTGACAGCCCGTGGCTGCCACATTGCCATCCGCTGCGCGCATTGATCTGACCTTGTTGGCGTAACTCAAAGCTGGCGGTAGACCGCTTGCGCCAGCTGCATCAGCGTGGCATGGGGCAACTGGCCTGCCAAAGCGTAACCAAAGCCTTGGTCGATCCAGTAAAAACTGGGTATGCCGGCTTGAGGTTCGAACCGGAATCCGGTTTCCTGGCTTGACAGCTCGGCTGCGGTCGGATGGACGGCACCCAGGTAGAGCGTCACGCGCTGACCTGCTGTGTCTTGAAACATGAACTGTGCACGTGCCCCGGCCTCGCCTGGCAACAGCCGTCCACCCACCAGATCAAAGCCTTGGGTTGTCAAATCAGGCACCTTGAGGGGTTTGTTCAATCGTTTGGACAACCATTGCACCAGATGTTGTTGTTCTTGTGCCGAAACCTCAACCGGATGGCGGATTTCCGGTGTGTAAACGGCGTGGGCCAGCACGGCTTGATGGATGAATTCACGCTCGGGTTGTGCCCGCGCCATGCCAGGCTCCACTGAGTTATGAGCGCTCTTGTCCTGCCAGTTGGCGTTAGCCAGCCAGCCCGCGGCAAATGCCATCACCACACCGGCCGCCATGCCGCCATAACGCGACCAGTCGGTACTGCGCACGGCGCTGCCGGCTTGCGCAGCCTGTAACAGTGCAGCCGGTACCGCCTCGGACAGCACCTGGGCATGCAGGCGATGCATTAGGTCGCGCTGGTGTTGCCACTGTGTAAATCGGGCCTGCGCATCAGGGTCGTCTGCCAGCCTCGCCTGCAACGCAGCCAGCTCGTGGCGCGAACCCTGACCGTCCACCAAGGTGTGGAGATCATCGTCAGACAGTGGGCAGTTAGGCTTGCGATTCATGGTGCTGTGCGTTTCATTTCAAGCGGTGTAGTGTCGTCACGGAGCGCGTCGGCACTGCGGGATCGGTTGCCGGATCTGCCAGTCCATGTGCGGGTGCGTCCAGCAGTGCCTGCAGCCGGGCTCGGGCGCGTGACAGGCGCGACATCACGGTCCCCAGCGGTACACCGGTGAGCTTGGCAATCTCGGCATAACTCATGTTCTCCATGCTGACCAATAGCAGCACTTCACGCTGCTCTGGCGGTAGGCGAAGCAAGCAGCGTTGCAGGTCGAACACCTGGTCTGCGTTGGATGCAGGCGCCGCTAGTTCATCGGCCAGATCATCAATGTCGAGCATCGTTGCGTGTGCGCCGCCCGCTGACTGGCGCAATTGATTGACAAACAGGTTGTGCATCACACTGAACAGCCAGGCCCGCAAGTTGCTTCCCACCAGCCACAAGCGCCATTTGTTGCAGGCACGCTCCAGCGTGTCCTGTACCAGGTCATCGGCCGCCCAGCTGTCCCCGGTGAGCGCTCGCGCATAACGGCGCAGCGAGGGGATCTGGGCAACCATGAGTTCGCGGCTCATGGGCGGGTCAGTGGCATGCCGGCTACGCTGTTGAATCAGGGTTTGGCGACTTGCCAGACACCGTTGACGCCGTCCCCGGTGGTGTCGCCAGGCTTGCTGTCCTTGACCCAGTAATAGACGGGTTTGCCTTTGACTGCCCATTGTTTGCTGCCGTCATCACGGGTGATGATGCTGAAGTCAGCGCTGGCCGACTCGCCCTGGGCCGCCATGAGGGGTGGCCAATTGGTGGCGCAGGGACCATTGCAGACCGACTTGCCGCTACCGGCTGCATCTTTGTCAAAGGTGTAGAGCGTCATGCCGTTGGGACCCACCAGCACGCCATCCGAAACGGTGACTGGCGCGGCGGCCACAGAGAAGCATGCCGTCAGCATGGCAAAAGCGACCGAGGACATGAAAAGTGTCGATGATTTGAATGTCATGGTGAACTCCTAAGTTGGGGAAAAGCAAACAGACGTTTGCACTCACATGAACAGCGTGGGCAATGGTTTTATTCCATCAGCTCGCAAATAAAGCATGGAATCCGGATTTCCAAGCCATGACTACAATCCGCGCGAGTCTTTATTCTATGAAACCTTTCAAAAAATCCGTTTTACTCCATCACTGCCTGGCCGTCATGTGCTGGTGGGCGGCGCCTTGGTGATCGGGATGGGGGTGGCCAGCGCCATGGTGTGTTGGCCAAGCGGATGGGGGACGCGGTGAGTCTGCTTAAGTCCGCCTCGGTGGTGTCGCTTTTGACGCTGCTGTCGCGCATCACCGGGCTGATGCGTGAACTGCTGATTGCCTCCACCTTTGGCGCGTCAGCCATGACCGACGCCTTCAATGTGGCGTTTCGCATTCCCAACCTGTTCCGGCGATTTTTTGGCGAAGGGGCTTTCAGCCAGGCCTTTGTGCCGGTGTTGGCCGCTTCCAAGGCCCAGCAGGGTGATGCCGCAACCAAGGTCCTGATTGACCGGGTGGCCACGGTGCTCGCCTGGGCGCTGCTGTGCTTGAGTGTGCTGGGCGTGCTGGGCGCGGGCGGCTTGGTGTGGGCCATGGCCAGCGGCATGCAACAGAACCCACGCGGCTATGAAGCGGCGGTAGTTTTGACGCGCTGGATGTTTCCCTACATCGCCTTCATGTCGCTGGTGGCGCTGGGCGCCGGGGTACTTAACACCTACAAGCGTTTTGCCGTACCCGCCGCCACCCCCGTGCTACTCAACATTTGCATGATCTTTGCCGCGTGGCTGGGGGCACCCTGGTTCAAAACCTTGGGGCTGGAGCCCATTTATGCCCTGGCAGGCGGTGTGCTGCTGGGTGGCGTTCTGCAGTTGGCGGTGCAATGGATGGCTTTGAAGCGGATGGGGCTCCACCCCCGCTTGGCCTGGCGCTGGTCGGACTTGAAACAAGCCTGGGCCGATGCAGGCACCCAGAACATCCTCAAACTCATGGGCCCGGCCTTGCTGGGGGTTGGCGTAGCGCATTTGTCGATGCTTATCAACACGCAGATTGCCTCGTACCTGAAGCCCGGCAGCGTGAGCTGGATCACCTATGCCGACCGGCTCATGGAGTTCCCCACCGCCTTGTTGGGCGTGGCCCTGGGCGTGGTGCTGATGCCGCAGTTGGCCATGGCGCGCGCCAGCGGCGATGCCGCCCGTTATTCGGCCATGCTCGACTGGGGCCTGCGCCTGGTGGTGTTGCTGGCGGTGCCCTGTTCCCTGGCGCTGCTGGTGTTTGCGAAGCCGCTGGTGGCGGTGCTCTACCACTACGGCGCCATGACCGACTTTGACGTCCAGCAGGTCACGCGTGCGCTAATGGGTTGGGGTGTCGGTTTGATCGGCATTGTGGCCATCAAGGTACTGGCACCCGGTTATTTCGCTAACCAGGACACCAAAACCCCGGTCAAGGTGGCGGTGGTGGTGCTGGTGCTGACCCAGGTGTTGAATCTGCTGCTGGTGCCGGTTTTTGCCCACGCAGCGCTCACGCTGTCGATCGGTATTGGCGCCATGGTCAATGCGCTTTGGCTGTTGCTGGGGCTGCTCAAGCGCGGCAGCTACAAGCCTGAGCCGGGCTGGGGTCTGTTTGTGCTGCAGGTGCTGGCTGCCTGCGTTTTGCTGGGCCTGTTTTTGATTTGGGCCAACAGCCACTTTGCCTGGACTGCCCTGCGTGCCGAGAGTTGGAAGCGGATCGGGTTGTTGGCATCGATTTTGGCGGTTTCCGGACTGATTTACTTTTTG
>JAQSDS010000086.1 GCA_029946045.1 Rhodoferax sp. | reverse complement strand
AAAACCGCGTTTTGTCGGCCCCAAGGCATCTGTGTTCCATTCTGGTGCGTCGCGGTCGCTGTTGGCGACAAAAGTAGGCTCGCCACCCATGGTCAGGCGCACATCGCCGGCCACCAGCTCGGCGTCCACAGCATCCCCGAGTGCCATGATGGCCGCCCATTGCTCTTCGTTATAAGGCTTGGTGACACGGGGCGACTCGTAAATGCGGGTCACCTGCATGTGGTGGGCAAAAGTGACTTCAGATTCGTCCACCCCGCCTTCGATGGGTGCAGCACCTGAAGGTTGGGGCGTGCAGGCCAGCGGGATGTGGCCCTCACCGGCCAGCAGGCCCGAGGTGGCGTCGAGTCCGACCCAACCGGCACCAGGCAAATAAACCTCGCACCAGGCGTGCAAGTCGGTAAAGTCAACTTCGGTGCCGCTCGGGCCGTCAAGTGCTTTCACGTCCGGCTTGAGCTGAATCAGGTAGCCTGAAACAAATCGTGCCGCCAGCCCGCAGTTGCGCAACAGTTGCACCATCAGCCAGGCGGAGTCGCGGCACGAACCAGAGGCCAGTGTCAGGGTTTCCTCGGGCGTTTGCACGCCGGGCTCCATGCGGATGGTGTATTTGATGGCGTGGTGCACCGACTGGTTTAAATCCACCAGAAAGAGCACGCTGCGGCGCTTGGTGCGGTCAATCTTGTCGAGGTAGGCCTGCACCAGCGGCGTCACCGGGTCGGGGCTCAGGTAGGGCGCCAGCTCCTGCTTCAAATCAGGCTGGTAGCGGAACGGAAATTCCTCCGCCTCAGGTTCCAGGAAGAAGTCAAACGGGTTGTACACCGCCATGTCCATCACGACATCTACCGTGACCTTGAATTCTTGCGTCTTGTCGGGGAAGACCAGACGCGCCTGGTAATTGGCAAACGGGTCCTGCTGCCAGTTGATGAAGTGCGCCTCGGGCTCGATCTTGAGCGAATACGAAATGATCTTGCTGCGGCAGTGCGGGGCAGGCCGCAGGCGAACCACCTGCGGCCCCAGGGCAACCAGCCGATCGTAGGTGTAGTGGGTAACGTGGTTGAGTGCAGCGTGAATGGACATGCGGGGTCTTTGGAATTGAAGGATTGGGCGTCTTGTGAACAGCCTTGAATAAGCAATGTTAGTGCCAGTTGCATCCGGAAAAGTGACTGTGGTTCCGTGCCAAGGCTGACTCCGGGTGGTTAGCATCAGAGCCTGTACTGTAACAAGATCACATTGCAACATGAGTCACCGTAACCCGCGCGCTTTGCTTACCCCCGCCATGCATGGCGTGCTTGAGCGCATGGCGCGTGCCGGCCAGGTGCCGCTGCACGCCCTGACGCCACAACAGGCGCGCGCCGCGTATGAGATCAACGCAGGCGTGCTCGACCTGGCGCCGGTGAAACTGCACCGGGTGGAAAATTTCACTATTGCCACGCGCGACGGTTTTGATTTGCCGGTGCGTCTGGTTGCGCCGAGCGACGACGTCTTGCCGGTGCTGGTGTATTTTCACGGTGGCGGCTTCACCGTTGGCAGCATCGCCACCCACGACGTGCTGTGCCGCCACTTGAGCCACCTGGCCCATTGCGCGGTGCTTTCGGTGGCTTACCGCCTGGCCCCAGAGCACCGCTTTCCGGTGGCCTTCGAAGATGCCTGGGACGCTGTAACCTGGGCCGCAGAACACGGCCCGGAAATGGGGCTGGACACCAAACGCATCGCGGTAGGCGGTGACAGCGCCGGCGGCACGCTGGCTGCGGCCTGTGCGCTGCAGGCGCGCGATGCCGGACTCAACCTGAAACTGCAGTTGCTGATCTACCCGGGCTGCTGTGCGCACCAGGACACGCCTTCGCACAAGACGTTTGGACACGGCTTTGTGCTGGAAACCACACACATTGATTATTTTTTCGACCAATATATTCCCGTCATCAAGGACCGCGAAGACTGGCGCTTTGCCCCCTTGATGGCAGACGATGTCGAAGGCGCAGCCCCGGCCTGGCTGGGCCTGGCCGAATGTGATCCGCTGGTTGACGAGGGTCTGCAGTATGCTGACAAGCTACGTGCTGCGGGCGTGGGGGTCGACCTCGATATTTATCGCGGTGTCACCCACGAATTCATCAAGATGGGGCGCGCCATTCCTGAAGCGCACCAAGCACACATGGACGCGGCGCGGGCCCTGAAATACGCGTTCACCTGATAGACAGGCTGGCGATTCAGACAACAAACAACGCGTTAGGTTCACAAAACCAAAGTCCATACGCTTGCATGGGACTAAGGGTAAACCCTTATAATTTGCTGACACTAACTTTACAAGGACTCACCATGTCCAGATTGATAGAGATCATCAAATCTTTTCTCCCGGCCTTCAGAAGTCAACACGACATCGAAGAGGCTTTTTTGTCTGAAGCCTCCGATGTCTCTGACCTGGAGCGCCGCATGCGCCTGATCGACGCCGATACGCGCGAGAGCGCCCGCGGTTTGCTTTATGGCAAGCTGATGCCTTAATAAGGAAATGACCATGCACGACGCTCAAAGTTTCAGCGCTACCGCCACCAGTTTTAACCAGACACTGTCCCTGTTGAAAGGCTTGCCCTTTGACATGGCACGCGAGCAATACGCCAAAGCCGTGCAAGTGGGTTTTATCCAGCGCTCCATGCTGGGTTGGGCCCGGTTTGAGCGTCACATTGACCTACTGGAAAAAGTGACTCTTGGCCCCTGGGCACGCCGGGTCTGAAGTCGGTCAAATATCAGCCAGCAGGGGGTAAGGTGCTGCCTGCAGCGCGAGCAGCGGGCCGTCTTCAGCCAGAGCGCGCACGCTGCCGCTCTCATACGCGCTGATCTGCATCGACACGATGGCATCAAACCCACCCTCGGGCGCTGGTGCTGCCTGAACCACCAAGCCACAAGGTTGACTGGCATCGTCGGGCACAAAGAGCTCTTGACCCGCCTTCAATTCAACATCCGCATGCGCCAGGTAAGCGCGTCGCTTGAGTGTGCCGCGAAACTGGCTGCGCGCCACCACCTCCTGGCCCGGATAACAGCCCTTCTTGAAATTGACCCCACCCACCGACTCGTAATTGAGCATTTGCGGCACAAACGCCTCAAAAACAGGCTGGGTGATGGTGGCGATGCCGCTGCGCACCTCGCCCCAAGCCCATTGCTCAGTTGTCAAGGCTGGGCCCGCTGGGGCAGGGGTGCCCGCCGGCGCCACCCACAACGCGCGTGGTACACCATCGGCGGGGTAGAGGTGAACGACCGAGATAGCGTCCAGATCGGCTTTACGCCAAACCTGGGCCTGATGCTCGGCGAGGGACCGGGTCGCTTCGGCCACGGAGGCACCGGCCAGGCCGTACACCACAAAGTCAGCACTGGCATCTACCAGTTTGACTTGGGAGCGCAGCACAAACATGCTCAAGCGTTTGAGGGTGGTAGCCAGCAAGTCGGCGCTGCAAAGCAACAAAATATCGGTGTGGCTGCGCTTGAAGCCGACGAAACTGGCCTGCAAGCGCCCTTTGGCATTACAGAAGCCGGCCAGCCGCGCCTCCGACAATCCAAGCAGAGAAAAATCGTTGGTCAGTTGGCCATGCAAAAATTTGGCTGCATCGGCGCCTTGCGCGCGGATCACGCCGGTATGGGTCAGCGGGGCAACGCCCTGAAATGGTGTGTTCATGGCGTGAATTATCATGCGCAGTTCATTTTGTAGAAGGCAATAGGGTTGTGCGCTTAATCATTCAATTTTTGCTGGTGTTGGCGCTGGCCTTGGGGAGCGCCGTTTTTTGGTGGCTGAACCACGCCTTGCCGCTGACGGCGCCTACGCTGGACCTGTCGGTCGAGCCAGGCACCACGCCGCGTAGCGTGGCTCAGGCCACCGTGGACAGCGGCGTGCAAACCTCACCCGAACTGCTTTACTGGTGGTTTCGCCTGTCGGGACAGGCCCGTCAGATCAAGGCGGGCAGTTATGAACTTGAAACCGGATTGACGCCCTACAGCCTTCTGTCGAAGCTGACGCGCGGTGAAGAGGCGCTGCGTTCAGTGACGCTGGTGGAAGGCTGGACTTTTAAACAAGTCCGTGCCGCCTTGCTCAAGGAAGAGCATCTCAAGCCGGATTCCAAGGGTCTTGACGATGCCGTCATCATGGAAAAGCTGGGGCTGGCAGGTCGCCACCCCGAAGGTCGTTTCTATCCGGATACCTACACCTTTGCCAAAGGCAGCAGTGACCTCAAGCTGCTGTTGCGCGCCACGCATGCCATGGACAAGCAGCTTTTGCAGGCATGGCAAGTCCGCGCCGCCGATTCGCCCCTGAAAACGCGTGAGGAATTGCTGACTTTGGCCAGCATTGTCGAAAAAGAGACAGGCCAGGCCAGTGATCGGCCGATGGTCGCCTCGGTGTTCAGCAACCGATTGCGCATTGGCATGATGCTGCAGACTGACCCGACCGTGATATACGGTATGGGCGAGCGTTTTGACGGCAATTTGCGGCGGCGTGATTTGCTGACCGACACGCCCTGGAACACCTACACCCGTGGCGGATTGCCGCCCACGCCCATTGCCATGCCCGGCAAAGCCTCGCTGCTGGCTGCGGCGCAACCGGCAAGCAGCCGCGCGCTTTATTTTGTCGCACGGGGCGACGGCAGCAGCCAGTTCAGTGACAGCCTGGACGCGCACAATGCAGCGGTCAACAAATTCCAACGCGGACAATAAACAAACATGGCAAGCGGCATTTTCATCAGCTTTGAAGGCATTGACGGTGCCGGCAAATCGACGCATATCGATGGCCTGGCGCAGACCTTCAGGGCACAGGGCAAAGCGGTTACGCTGACCCGCGAACCTGGCGGCACAGCGCTGGCCGAAAAGCTGCGTAACCTGGTGCTGAACGACGTCATGGACGCCATGACCGAAGCCTTGCTGGTCTTTGCGGCCCGGCGAGACCACTTGCAGCAGGTGATTGAGCCGGCGCTGGCCCGGGGCGAGGTGGTGCTGTGCGACCGCTTTACCGATGCCACTTTTGCCTACCAGGGCGGTGGCCGTGGCTTTGATCTTGAAGTGCTGCGATATCTGGAGCAACTGGTTCAGACTGTGAAGTTGCCGCAAGGTGCATTTGTGCGGCAGCCGGATCTGACCATCTGGTTTGACCTGGCCCCTGACGTGGCCGCCCAGCGGCTGGCAGGTGCACGGCTACCCGATAAGTTTGAAGCGCAACCCGCCAGTTTTTTTGCGCTTGTGCGCGCTGGCTACCAGGCGCGTTTTGATGCAAGTCCACAGCGTTTCGCCCGGGTTGCCGCCGAGCAAAACCGGGAAACCGTGTGGCAGGACGTACTGGCCAGTGTCAAACAACGAGGCTGGCTGATATGAGTGATTCAAATCTGGCAAACAGCCCGGTCGCCCCCTGGATTGCCACGCAAACGCACGCCCTGCTGGCGCAACGTGGCCATGCCTGGTTGCTGGCCGGGCCTTCCGGCCTGGGCCAGTATGAGCTGGCGCTGGCGCTGGTACGGGCCTGGCTGTGTGATCACGCGACAGGGCAGGGCGCCTGTGGTCGGTGCAGCAGTTGCCACGCCATTGATGTGCGCGCCCATGCCGACCTGTGCGTGCTCATGCCCGAGACCGTGATGCTGGCCTTGAACTGGCCGCTGAGTGAAAAAGCGCAAGACGAGATTGACGGCAAGAAACGCAAGGCCAGCAAGGAGATTCGGGTCGAGGCCATGCGGGATGCGGTGGTCTTTGCCCAGCGTACCAGTGCTCGCGGCCGCGGCAAGGCGGTGCTGGTGTTTCCGGCGGAACGCATGAATGTCTACACAGCCAACGCCCTGCTGAAGACCCTCGAAGAGCCGGCGGGTGATGTCAAATTTGTGCTGGCGTCGGACGCCGCCCACCAGTTGTTGCCGACCATTCGCAGCCGGTGCCTGGGTCACACCATGACCTGGCCCGACGAGGCCAGCGCGCTGAACTGGTTGCAAGAGCAGGGCGTGCCCGCCAACCAGGCTGTGGTGATGCTGCGTGCGGCAGGTGGACGGCCGCAGGATGCGTTGCAGTTTGCACCGATTGCGGCTTTGTGGCCGCGTCTGCCGCGCGCCGTGCAAGCAGGTGATGTCAGCGTGTTCAAAGACTGGACGCCCGCACAAACCGTGGATGCCCTGCACAAGCTGTGTCACGACCTGCTGGCGGTGCGCTGCGGTGCTTCGCCCCGCTTTTTTGAAACGTCCGATTTGCCCAAGGCGGCGGGCTGGCAAGCCTTGAGCGACTGGGCTAAGAGTTTGTCCGAAACCATGCGCACGGTGGAGCATCCTTTTAACGCGGGCTTGATGCAGGAGGCCTTGGTCAGTCAGGCGCAACTGGCCCTCAACACAAAATCATGATGTTCACAGATTCCCATTGCCATTTGAATTTTCCCGAGCTGCTGTCTGAATTGCCGGCCATTCGCCAAGCGATGGTTGACGCACAAGTGACGCGGGCGCTGTGCATCAGCACCACCCTGGAAGAATTTGATGCCGTGC
>JAQSDS010000085.1 GCA_029946045.1 Rhodoferax sp. | reverse complement strand
GTCGGTCAGCAGCTCGCGCACATGCAGCATCAGGTAGCCACCGTGTGCTTTGAGCAGGCTGCCAGCCCGAATGCGCGAGAAATCGGTCAGCAGCACGTCCTCCTCAGCCTGGTAGTCGATGCTGCCAAACAGGCTGTGGTACGAGGGGTTGTCTTCAATCACCACCGGTGCGCCAGTCAGCTTCTCGTTATCCACCACCAGGTTGACGCGGTAACGCGCCAGCAGCGTGGCCAGCTCTTCCTGGCGCAACTCTTCGTCAAGCCCGGCATCGGCATCGGCCACACGAAAGGCATCCAGGTTGTCCAGCACATCCTGCATCACCCGGTCCAGGTAATGGCCCAGCTTGAGCGTGTCCTTGATCTGTTTCTTGAGCTCCATCCGGATCTCTTGCAGTTCGTGCTCCAGCAGGGGCTTGATGATCTGACGCCGCAAGGCGGCCAAGCACTCGTTTTTGAGGCGTTCAATGGGCCGAATTTTGTCAAGGTAGCGGGCAATTTCGGCGCGCAGTTCAAGCTCAGCCTGTTCCACCAGGGCGCGTTGCTCCTTGGGCAGCGAGCGGGCCTCGCTTTCGGTCAGGGCCTGGCCCGTGGCGCCCAGCAAGGTAAAGATCAGGTGGCCGTCTTCCCGGTACAGGGCAAAGTTGCGGGCTTCGGCAAAGGCATCGAGCTCGGCATAGGCCCCGGATTCCTCCAGTTTGTAGGTCTTTTCAAGGTGCGCACTTTCGGCCTTGAAGTCGGGTCCGTCGAGTCGTTGCGGGATTTCCTTTTGCAGCGTTTTGCTCATTTGCGCCATGTGCTGGCGCAACAGTCGCCCCTGGCCGGGCGGCATGCGCAGCGCGCGCGGTTTTTCGGGGGCATCAAAGTTGTGGAGGTAGCACAGGTCGGGCGGCACGGCCTTGGTGGCAGCCACCTCGCGCATGAGCTGCTGCAGCAGTGAAGAGCGGCCGCTGCCGACGTCACCCAGCACAAACAGGTTGTAGTCGGGCTGGTCCATGGCCAGTCCAAATCGGGCCGCAGTCTCGGCCCGCGCCTGCCCGATCCAGGGCAGCGGCTCTTGCCGCAGCGAAGCAGTGTCGTTGAAACCGAGCGTTTCAGGGGCGATGCTGAGGGCCAGCTCAGTCGGGGCCAGGTGGCAAAGAGTCATGCTGCTGCTCCAGGAGATGGTGCAGATGCCAGTTTTTACCAGATTCGCAAGACATGACTTGATATTGCGCAATGACGCCATCGGTCCATGCCAAGAAGTTGCCGCCTGGAAAGCCTATGTGTGCTGGCGCACCGATCAGCGCAGAGCAGTCTGGCACCATGCCAGCTTCGGAAAACACTGTTCCAATCGATGTCAGACAACAAGGAAAAGACCATGCCCATGACCGTCGCCATTCATCAAGCCAGCATCCTGATCGTGGACGATCAGCCGGCCAATGTGCAATTGCTGGAGCAAGTGCTGGCTGATGCCGGCTACACCAAGCTCACTTCCACCATGAAGCCCGAGGAGGTGTGTGCGCTGCACCGCAAAAACAGCTATGACCTGATCCTGCTTGACCTGCAAATGCCGGGTATGGACGGCTTTCAGGTCATGGAAGGTCTCAAGACCAATGCCACCGATGACTACCTGCCGGTGATTGTGCTGACCGCCCAGCCGGGCCACAAACTGCGCGCCCTGGCGGCCGGTGCCAAGGACTTCATCAGCAAGCCGTTTGACCTGGTCGAGGTGAAAACGCGCATCCACAACATGCTCGAAGTGCGCTTGCTGTACCGCAAGCTCGCCGACTACAACCGGCAGCTCGAAGCCACCGTGGCCGAGCGCACCGCCGAGCTGCGCGAGAGCGAGGCGCGCTACCGCAGCCTGACCGAGCTGGCCTCGGACTGGTACTGGGAGCAGGATGAAAACGGCCAGTTCAGCAAGGTGTCGGGCCCAGTGTTGGAGATGCTTGGCATTCAGGTGGCGCCGCTCAGTGGCGAAAAAAGTGCTGCCCCGGTGACTGGCTGGAACGAGCAAGAGCGCGCCAAATTGCGTGCCACCATTGCCGACCGCAAGCCGTTTCTGGACTTTGTTTTCCACCGTGTCAATGCAGACGGCAGTGGTCAAAGCTTTCAGGTGAGCGGTGAGCCCATGTTCAACAGCAACAGCCGATTTATTGGCTACCGCGGCATTGGGGTAGAGCTGACCTCCAAGCTTAAATAAAAACACAGGGCCACCCATGTCATTGCTACACAACCCCAATCAGAACCATCTGCTGGCGGCTTTGCCGACCCGGGACTTTGACGCCCTGGCGGCCGACCTGGAACTGGTACCGCTGGCCATTGGCCAAATGCTCTACGACCCCGGCACGCAGATGCGCCATGCCTACTTTCCAACCACCTCCATCGTCTCGCTGCACTATGTCACCGAATCTGGCGCGTCCGCCGAAACCGCCGGTGTGGGGAACGAAGGCGTAGTGGGAATTTCGCTGTTCATGGGCGGTGACACTACCTCCAGCTCGGCGGTGGTGCAAACCGCAGGCCACGCTTATCGGCTGGAGCGCCATCTCTTGAAAAAGGCGTTTGATGAGGCCGGGCCCTTGCAGCAACTGCTGCTGCGCTACACCCAGGCCCTGATGACGCAAATGGCCCAGACAGCCGCTTGCAATCGCCACCATTCTGTCGAACAGCAACTCTGCCGCTGGTTGTTGCTGACGCTGGATCGCTTGCCTGAGCGGGAACTGGTGATGACACAGGAGTTGGTGGCCAGCATGCTGGGTGTGCGCCGCGAAAGCGTCACCGAGGCTGCCGGGCACTTGCAAAGCCTGGGCTATATCCGCTACCGCCGCGGCCACATTGGTGTGCTCGACCGGGCCGGCCTGGAGTCGAACGCCTGCGAATGTTATGGGGTGGTGAAGAAGGAACTCAACCGCCTGCTCAGTGATGTGCGTTTAAGGCAGTGAAATCAGTTGGGGTCAGAGCACGTCGCTTTGCGAGTGGTCTGACCCGCAAGGTTGATCAGTTGGGGTCAGAGCACGTCGCTTTGCGAGTGGTCTGACCCACAAGGTCTCAGTAACGCTGTGCCACACCGTTGTCGATGCGCACGCTGTCACCCACCCGGATGTCATTGTTGGTGGTCTGGGTTAGCGTTTGGTAGCTGCCATTGTTCAGGCGAATGGACAGTTGGTACACATTGCCTTGTTGGGTCTGGTTGCGCTTTTCCAGCTCATGGCCGGCATAAGCACCGCCTGCTGCGCCGAGAACGGTGGCGGCAGTGTTACCTGAACCACTGCCCACCTGGTGGCCAAGAATGCCACCCACCACGGCGCCGGCAATGGTGCCCGCACCAATGCTGGGGCCGCCCTGTTGCACCAGCGCAATGGACTGCACCACGCCATACTGCGTATAGCTGCTGGTGTTCTGCTGCGGGTAGCTTGTGCCCATGTTGGTGTTGTTGAGTGGGGTCGTGTTGGCGCAGCCGCCGAGTATCAGGGTGCCCACCACAGCGGCAAGCGCTGTCAATTTGTTCAAGTTGTTCAAGTTGTTCAAGTTGTTCAAGTTGTTCATTTTCATACTCCAGTGGATAAATCGTTGAAAGACATGCCACTGTCGCTGAATGACGGCATTTTTTCTGTGCGATAGCGAACGCAGCTGGAAAGGTCTTTGCGCAAGCCTGACTTGCCAGCTACAGCAAACGCCCCCAGTGCTGCGCCAGCCACTCCTTGAGCTTGAATTGCAAGGGTCGATGGGCCCAGGCTTGCGGCTCGATGCGCTGCGAGGCGTCCAGGTCTTGTTGGTGCATGGCCTGCATCTGGAGGGCAAATTCGCGCCCCAAAACCACCGCATTGACTTCGTCGTTGTCCAGAAAGCTGCGCCAGTCCAGGTTGGTGGAGCCCACGGTGGACCAGACGCCGTCAATGACCGCGGTTTTGGCGTGCAGCAGGGCGCCCTGGCGTTCATAGATTTGCACGCCACCCGCCAGCAGGCTGGCGTAATGGGCACGCCCGGCATGAAACACCAGCTCGGAGTCCGAGTGGCTGGGCAAAATCAGTTGCACCTGGACGCCGCGCGCGGCAGCATCGGTAAGCGCCTTCAGCAATTGTGGGTCGGGGACAAAGTAGGCGTTGGTCAGGTGCACGTACTTTTCGGCATTGCCAATGGCCGAGATCAGCGTCAGGTAGATCAGGCTGTAGGGGTCGTCGGGCGTGCTGCCAATGGCGCGCACAATGTCCTTGCCCTGCACTGTGATTTTGGGGAAATAATTTTTGTCCGCCAGTGCCGGGCCTTTTTGCTTTTCCCAGGTTTGCAAGAACAGCTTCTGGAACTCCGCCACCACCGGGCCTTCAATTTGCAGGTCGGTGTCGCGCCACACCACACCTTCAGGCGGGGGCTTTCTGCTGCCCTTGAGCACCGACCCCGAGGCGTAGACATTGCTGATGTTGATGCCGCCCAGAATCACCGAACGGCCGTCGACGATGAGCAGCTTGCGGTGATCCCGGTTGTAAATTTGCCAGGGTCCCTTGGCACTCAAAGGGTTGACGGGGTTGAACTCCAGCACGGCCATGCCGGCTTTCGAGAGGCGCTCGAAAAACGTCTTCGGGGTGTTGATGGCGCCCACGCTGTCATAGATCAGGTTGACCTGCACGCCACGCGCCTGGGCTTGCAGCAATAAATCTGAAAATTCATCGCCGGTGGCATCCGCTTCGATGATGTAGGTTTCCAGATTGATGTGGTTTTTGGCCTGACGGATGGCGCCAAACATGGCGGCGTAGGTGGCAGCACCGTCCTGCAGCAAGCTGACCTTGTTGCCCAGAATGAGCGGGCTGTCGCTGATGGCCTGCTCCAGCGCCATTTGTTTGTCCAGCATGTCGAGGTCGCCCGACTTGCGTTGCAGCTCGGCCAGGATGGCGGCATTTCTTTTGGCCGAAACGGGACCGCGAACGGTCTCAAAGTTGGCTTGCTGCGCGCTGTGCCGCGCAATCAGGGCATCGGTGTCGGGCAAGCTGGCACAACCCACGGCACCTAAACCCGCCAGCAGCATCAGCAACCATTGGTTGAGAATTTTCAGCATCATTTTTTCCCCTGTAGCCATGGCACACAGTCGCTGTCCTGCCCCGGTCCGGCATCGACCAGCGGGATCAGCGCCAGCAGCGGGTTGATGACGCCAAGCGCCAGCGCGCCCAGGGCACGTGCCGCCATACGGGTCTGGTCCACCCGGATGATGGGCTTGGCAAAATTGCCTGTGATGTGGATCGGGCTGCGCAAGGACAGCGGGCTGGTGTTCTTGGTTTTTTGTGTCAGGGTCAAGTCCAGCTTTTCCTGCGCCAGGTCGATGTGGCCGGTGCCCAGCAGCGTGGTCACTTCGGTGTCGAGCAGCAAGGTGTTGGTCTGCATGTCGCCGGCCTTGACATCAAAGTTGGCCACGGCGCAGCGCAGCTTGATTTGTTTGTCCCCCGTCAACGTCAGCCGGAATATTTCCCATAAGTGCAAGCCGGCCTTTTCCATCACCATCTGGCTGATCTGGCCGCCCGACACCAGCAGTGCCACCGAGCCATTGGCATGGGCCAGCATGCTGCCCACCGAGTTACCACTGCCGGCGAGTTTGATCTGGCCACCGATCTGGCTGGTGCTGGCCATGCCTTTTTGTTCGGCTGGCAGCAACTTGGCCAGCGCCAGTCGTTTGAGTTGGAGCTGAGCCTTGGCCTGAATCGGGTTGTGACGGCCGTCTAGCGTGATGGCAGCCAACAGTTGGCCACCCGCCACGCCAAACTGCAACGGGTCCAGCGTCAGCACCGAATCTTTCAGGCTCAACTGGGTGCTGAGCGCCTCGAGTGGCATGTAACTGGCTTTCCGTATCGATTGGGCACTGAACTTGACCTCGGCATCCACAGAATCCCAATTCGAAAATTGGAAGGGCAAATCCGGCATGACGCGTTTGGAGGCGGGTGTCACGGCACCGGCCGCGCCGGTTTTTTCAACGGCCTTGATCGCTGCTTTTAATTTTCCGGTGCGTGCACCAACAACTGGGCCCAGGTCTTCCAGGGTGAGTTGCTTCGAGACCAGATCAGCGCTTAACAAAGGACGTTTGCCGCCTGTCTTGACCTGCCACCAGCCGCTTAGGTCGCTGCTGCCTACCCGCCCCGAGAAGGCCTCGTAGCGCAGCGTGTTGCCCTGGCGCACCAAATGCCCTTGGGCAACATAGTCCCGCGTGGCGGGCAGGGCGATGCCGGTCAGAATCACCAACTGGTTCAGGTTGTCGCCGCTGAGCGCCAACTGCATGTCAATGGCACTGAACTTCATCAGGCTGGTGACGTGACCCTCAGCCTGAATGCGGGTTTGTCCCAGGGTCGTGTCCAGGCTCAGGCCATAGGATGTGCTGTCATCAAGCAGGGCCAGCACCGAATCTCCAGAGCCCTTGGCGACAAGCGGCAGGTCTTTGAATTTTCCCTTGGCGACGAAGTTCACCCGGGTATCGTTTTGGCCACCTGCGGACACCGAGACGGTCGAGAGTTCGGCGCGAATGCTGGTTTTGGCCGCTGCGTCG
>JAQSDS010000084.1 GCA_029946045.1 Rhodoferax sp. | reverse complement strand
CACGACAGGCGGCGCAGCGCCACTGGACCATTGCCGTCAATGTCAGCGCGGCGCAGTTCCGCCAGCCTGATTTTGTGGCCAAGGTGCAAACCTTGCTGCAGCAGACCGGGGCCAATGCGGCGCGGCTGGAACTGGAACTGACCGAGAGCCAACTGGTCGACGATGTGCCCGACGTGATGGCCAAGATGGACGCGCTGCGTGACATCGGCGTGCGCCTGTCACTGGACGACTTTGGCACCGGCTACTCGTCACTGGCCATGCTCAGGCGCTTGCCACTGAACCAGCTCAAAGTTGACCAGGCCTTTGTGCGCGACATGTTCGACTACCCGCAGAACATCAGCATCATCCGCGCCATCGTCACGCTCGGTGAAAGCCTGGAGCTAGAGGTGATTGCCGAGGGCGTTGAAAGCGTCACGCAGCGCGATGCTTTGCTGGCGCTGGGTTGCCGCCATTTTCAGGGCTACCTGTTTGGCAAGCCCACCCCGCTGCCCACGGCGGCAGCCAGCGCCACCGACAGCGCTCAGGCCGGGTAGTGCCTGGTGCCAAAAATAGCCGAACCCACCCGCACCAGCGTGCTGCCCGAGGCAATGGCGGCCTCCAGGTCGGCACTCATGCCCATCGACAGGGTGTCGAGCTTGAGCCCCTGTGCATTCAAATCAGTCAGCAGCGCCCTGGCCCGCTCGAACACCTGGCAGGCCGTGGCGTGGTCGGACGCGGGCTCCGGGATGCACATGAGTCCCCGCAACTGCAGCCGCGGCAAACCCGCCACGGCCTGCGCCAGCACCAGTGCTTGGTCGGGTGGCACGCCCGCCTTGGTCGGCCCAGCATCGACATTGACCTGGATGCACACCTGCAGTGGCCGCAAGCCCACAGGGCGCTGCTCGCTCAGGCGCTGGGCAATCTTGAGGCGGTCCACCGTATGCACCCAGTCAAAGTGTTCGGCCACCAGGCGGGTCTTGTTGCTCTGGAGCGGCCCGATGCAGTGCCACACCAGCGGCAGGTGCTTGAGCGCGCTGATTTTCTCAACGGCTTCCTGAATGTAGTTCTCGCCAAAAGCGGTCTGTCCGGCCTCGAAAGCAGCCTGCACCGCATCCGCACCAAAGGTTTTGGAAACGGCCAGGAGTGCCACCGCTTCGGGTGGCCGCCCAGCCGCCCGGCAGGCGGCATGCATGCGCTCATGCACAGCGCTAAGTTGTGTTGAAATCTTGGTCATAATTGCCAAGCGTAACAAACAAAAGGGACCCCTGTGGACATTACCCAATTGCTGGCTTTCAGCGTCAAGAACAAAGCATCCGATTTGCATTTGTCGGCGGGACTCCCGCCCATGATCCGGGTCCACGGCGATGTCCGGCGCATCAACGTGGAGCCGCTTGACCACAAGCAGGTGCACGCCATGGTGTACGACATCATGAACGACGCGCAACGCAAGCGCTACGAAGAGTTTCTGGAGATCGACTTTTCGTTTGAAATTGAAGGCCTGGCGCGCTTTCGGGTCAACGCCTTCAACCAGAACCGGGGCGCCGGTGCCGTGTTTCGTACCATTCCCAGCAAAATTCTGACGCTCGAGCAACTCAACTGCCCCAAAATTTTTGCCGAGCTGGCACTCAAGCCGCGCGGCATGGTTCTGGTGACCGGCCCCACGGGCTCAGGCAAGTCCACCACCCTGGCGGCCATGGTGAATTACCTCAATGAAAACGAGTTCGGCCACATCTTGACAGTCGAAGACCCGATTGAGTTTGTCCACGATTCCAAAAAATGCCTGATCAACCAGCGCGAGGTGGGCCCCCACACGCAAAGCTTTGCCAACGCGCTCAGATCAGCGCTGCGCGAAGACCCGGACGCGATTCTGGTGGGTGAAATGCGCGACCTCGAAACCATCCGGCTGGCCATGACCGCTGCCGAAACCGGGCACCTGGTGTTTGGCACGCTACACACCTCGAGCGCGGCCAAGACCATTGACCGGATCATTGACGTGTTCCCCGCCGCCGAAAAAGAAATGATCCGCGCCATGCTCAGCGAATCGCTGCAAGCCGTGATCTCGCAGACCCTGTGCAAAACCAAGGACGGCCAGGGCCGGGTGGCAGCGCACGAGATCATGCTGGGCACCAGTGCCATCCGCAACCTGATTCGCGAGGCCAAGGTGGCGCAAATGTATTCGAGTATCCAGACCGGCAACAACGTGGGCATGCAAACCCTCGACCAGAACCTGACCGACCTGGTGCGGCGCAACATCATCAGTCCGGCCGAAGCCCGCACCAAGGCCAAAATCCCAGAAAACTTCCCAGGGTGACCTTATGGAACGCGATCAAGCCACTTCTTTCATTACCGACCTGCTCAAACTGATGACCGGGCGCGGCGGCTCCGACCTGTTCATCACGGCCGAGTTTCCGCCCGCCATCAAGGTCGACGGCAAGGTCACCAAGGTGTCGCCCCAGCCACTCAACGAAGGCCACACGCTGGCGCTGGCGCGCTCCATCATGAGCGACAAACAAGTGGCCGAGTTCGAGCGCACCAAAGAGTGCAACTTCGCCATTGCGCCGCCTGGTCTGGGGCGCTTCCGGGTCAACGCCTTCATGCAGCAAAGCAAGGTGGGCATGGTGTTGCGGACCATTCCCATGACGCTGCCCAGTATCGACAGCCTCGGTCTGCCGCCGATTCTGAAAGACGTGGTCACCACCAAACGTGGCTTGTGTATTTTGGTTGGCGCCACCGGTTCGGGCAAGTCGACCACGCTGGCGGCCATGGTGGACTGGCGCAACCAGTCCACCTATGGCCACATCATCACCGTTGAAGACCCGATCGAGTTTGTCCATCCGCACAAGAACTGCGTGGTCACGCAGCGCGAGGTCGGCATCGACACCGATAGCTGGGAAGCCGCGCTGAAGAACACCTTGCGCCAAGCCCCCGATGTGATTTTGATGGGCGAGATCCGCGACCGCGAAACCATGGAGCACGCCGTGGCTTTTGCCGAAACCGGTCACCTGTGCCTGGCCACCTTACACGCCAACAGTTCCAACCAGGCGCTGGGCCGGATCATCAACTTCTTCCCCGAAGAGCGTCGCGCGCAACTTTTGATGGACCTGTCGCTCAACCTCAAGGCGCTGGTGTCGCAGCGTCTGGTGCCCAAACAAGACGGCAAGGGGCGCCTGGCCGTGGTCGAGATCCTGCTCAATTCGCCGCTGATTTCCGACCTGATCTTCAAGGGCGAAGTCGCCGAGATCAAAGAGGTCATGAAGAAAAGCCGCAACATCGGCATGCAGACCTTTGACCAGGCGCTGTTTGACGGCTACGAGTCCAACCAGATCAGCTACGAAGACGCGCTGCGCAACGCCGACTCGGTGAACGACCTGCGGCTACAAATCAAACTCAACAGCCAGCGCGGCAAGTCCCAGGACCTGAGCGCCGGCACCGAAAATTTCAGTATTGTTTAACCGTCCCGGAGAACTTGCCAGCATGAGAACTTACGAGCCCACCCCAGCCCGACGCGTTGCCTTTTTGGGCCTTGGCGTGATGGGTTACCCCATGGCCGGCCATTTGGCGCGCGCTGGCCACCAGGTCACTGTGTACAACCGCACGGTGGCCAAGGCCATCGATTGGTGTGCCGAGTACGCGGCCGCCGTTGGCAAAGCCAATCAGCTGAACTATGCGCCCACACCACGCCAGGCGGTACAAGATGCTGATCTGGTGTTTTGCTGTGTCGGCAACGATGCCGATTTGCGCAGCGTGGTGCTGGGTGCCGACGGTGCCTTTGCCGGCATGAAGCCAGGCGCGGTGCTGGTGGACCACACTACCGCCTCTGCCGATCTGGCGCGCCAACTCCATGCAACAGCGCAGGCCCAGGGACTGCATTTTGTCGATGCACCGGTCTCGGGCGGCCAGGCCGGCGCCCAGAACGGTGCCCTCACGGTCATGTGCGGTGGCGACCAGGCTGCGTTCGATGCCGCCCAGGCGGTGGCCATGGCGTTTTCAAAAGCCGTGACTTACCTGGGTGCCAGCGGTGCCGGACAACTGGCCAAAATGGTCAACCAAATCTGCATTGCCGGCATGGTGCAGGGCCTGGCTGAAGCCATTGCCTTTGGCGGAAAAGCCGGACTCGACATGAACCAGGTGCTCGAGGTGATTGGCAAGGGTGCGGCCCAAAGCTGGCAAATGGACAACCGCGGCAAAACCATGGTGGCCGACCAGTTCGACTTTGGTTTTGCCGTGGACTGGATGCGCAAGGACCTCGGGCTGGTGCTGGACGAAGCCCGGCGCAATGGCGCCCGCCTGCCAGTGACCGCCCTGGTGGACCAGTTTTATGCCGACGTGCAGGACATGGGCGGACGCCGCTGGGACACCTCCAGCCTGATCAAACGGCTACGCTGATCCAGCTTATTTTTTGGCCTCATTTGCTGCCGGCTTGGGCAACAGGTTGCGCAGCTCGTCTTCGGTGATGATCTCAAAGACGCGGACCACCTTTTGCACGCCGGGCGTGCTGCGGGCAATTTCGGTGGCACGATCAGCCTCACGCTGGGTAACACGGCCCATCAGGTAAGTGGTTCCGCGCTCGGTGACCACCTTGAACGCGTTGGCAAAAAGGTCTCGGGCATCCACCATGGCCGCTTTGATGCGGCCGGTGACCAGTGTGTCTGAGGAGCGCTGCGTCAGGCTGGCATTGCCCAGCACCGCCAGTTCATTCACCACCGACTGCACGTTGTCGACCCGTGTCACGATCTGCTCTACCAGTTGCTTGTCTTGCGCGCTCGGGACTTCGCCGGTCAGCAGAACACGACGGTTGTAGCTGTTGACGTTGATATGGCCACGCTCGCCCAAGTTGTCACGAATGCGGCTGGCGCCGCGCAGTTCGATGCCTTCGTCTTCAAGTTGCGCCCCGGAGGTGCGCCTATCGGTGGCCACCATCGAACCCATGACCGCGCCACCTACCACGATAGGCGCGCAGGCGCTCAAGGCGCCACCCAAGCTGGCAGCGACGAGAACCGTGGAGAGGAGTTTTAAACTGACAAATTTCATGAGGTATTTTCCTAATCGCCAAGTAACAGGGTGTCGACTGCATCGCACAGGCAATGCAGGGTGAGCAGATGCACTTCCTGGATGCGCGCGGTGCGGTCATGGGGTACACAAATATGCACATCGGTATCGCGCAGCGCCTGCACCATCTTGCCGCCGCCGCGCCCGCTCAGGCCAATGACCACCATGTCGCGCTGGTGCGCGGCCTCGATGGCCGCCAGCACGTTGGCCGAATTGCCACTGGTGGTGATGGCCAGCAGCACGTCGCCGGGTTGCCCCAGGGCCCGCACCTGGCGCGAAAAAACGTGGGTGAAATCGTAGTCGTTGGCGATGGCCGTCAGGATCGAGCTGTCGGTGGTGAGGGCAATGGCCGCCAGCTCCGGGCGCTCGCGCTCGAAGCGGCCGACAAATTCTGCCGAAAAGTGCTGGGCATCGGCGGCCGAACCCCCATTGCCACAACTCAGCACCTTGCCACCGCTGGTGACACAGGCCATGAGTGCCTGCACGGCGTCGGCAATGACTTGACTGAGCAGCGGCGCGGCCTGGTATTTCAGGTCGGCACTGTCGATGAAATGTTGTTGGATACGTTGTTGCAGCATGGCCGCAATGATACCCGCGCAAGTCCGATACGCGGCTTGTCACGACCCTGGCCAAGCCCGGCTTTGCAAAGTCTTACATTCCGCCTGCGTCAAAGGCACCCGCCAGCCACTCAATCGTGCCCGCCTGGACTGCCACCACATCAAAACGACAGGGCGGCAGTGCGCCAAGGCGCATGAGGTAATGGCGTGCGGCGAAGACAATGCGCTTTTGCTTGGTCCAGCTGACGCTGGCGGCAGCCCCGCCATGGCTGCTGGATGCACGTCGGCGCACCTCGACAAAAACACAGGTACCGTCGGGCGCGCGCATGATCAGGTCAATTTCGCCACCACCGCGCCCCGGGGTTCGATAATTGCGCGCCAGCAGTCGCAAACCGGCGCGCTGCAAATGCGCCAGCGCCAGATCTTCGGCCTGGTCGCCCAGCTGTTTGGTGCTGGGCGACGGCGCTGCTTTATCCGTTTTGACCAGAGGAATACCCATTGACTTCAAGCTCCTTGACTCCGGTGAGCGCCAGCTTCGCCCAGGCCCTGCTGGCCGCGCAGCAGGCCTGTGGCCAGCAAAACTACCCACGCGGCGCCTTGTATGTGGTGGCCACGCCCATTGGCAACCTGGCTGATATTAGCCTGCGCGCCTTGCATGTGCTGCAACTGGCCGACCTGGTCGCCTGCGAGGACACGCGCCATACCCAAGCGCTGTTGCGCGCCTACGGCATCGACAAGCCGCCAGCGCAGATGCTGGCGCTGCACCAGCACAACGAGGCGCAGGCGGCGCAAACGGTGCTGGAACGGTTGCGCCAAGGCCTGCGTGTGGCCTATGTGAGTGATGCCGGCACACCCGCCATCAGCGACCCCGGCGCCCGGCTGGTGGCCGACGCGCGTCAGGCCGGGCTGCCAGTGCTGCCGCTGCCTGGCGCCAGCAGCATCACCACGGTGCTGAGCGTGGCCGGCC
>JAQSDS010000083.1 GCA_029946045.1 Rhodoferax sp. | reverse complement strand
AAACGACACGGTAGCTGAGCTGACCAAGAAGCTGCGCCCCGTTGCGATCGTCTCGGTGCTGCTGGGTTGTGCGGCACCCTTGCTGGCCGGTCCCTGGTCAGCTTTGGTGGCCATGGGCTTGACCCTGTCGATCTGGATCGTGCTGGCCTCGGCCGTGCAGATTTACCACCAGCTCAAAGACACGGTGAACTGGAAATCCACGCCCGTTTCCTATTGGGGCATGCACGTGGCACACATCGGTATTGCCGTGTGCGTGATCGGTATCACCATGGTCAAGGGCTACGAACTAGAAAAAGACGTGCGTATGACCCTTGGCGACACCGTCGAAGTGGGTGGCTATACATTCCGTCTGACGGGTATCAGTGAAGTACCCGGTCCCAATTACAAAGCCGATCGAGGGAGCGTAGAGTTGATCAAGGGAGACCGGGTCTTACGTGTGCTTCACCCTGAAAAACGCACTTATTTCTCATCTACCATGCCCATGACCGAAGCAGCGATTGACACGACGTTCACGCGCGACGTCTATGTTTCACTGGGTGAAAAGCTCGAAGGCGACGGCAAGCCTGCTTGGGCCATGCGCGTCTATTACAAACCTTTCATCGCCTGGATCTGGTTTGGCTGCCTGTTCATGGCCATAGGTGGCGCGATGGCAGCGCTGGACAAACGCTACCGTAAAAAGGTGGCGGCCAAATTGAACCTTAATGAAATCAAGGGCGCTTTGACATGAAAAAGGCTTATATCCCGTTGGGTATTTTTGCGGTTCTTTTGGTATTTCTGGCGATTGGCCTGACCCGTGACCCCCACGAGATACCGTCGCCTCTGATCGGTAAACCCGCGCCCACTTTCTCTGCACCGGTACTTGGCAAGCCAGGTGAAACACTTTCAAATAAAGACATGCTCGGCCAGGTCTGGCTGCTCAACACTTGGGCATCCTGGTGCGTGGCCTGCCGCCAAGAGCACCCCTTGCTGGTTGAGTTTGTCAAAAGCAACCCGCTACCTATCGTCGGCCTGGACTACAAGGACAAAGAAGCTGATGGCCTACAGTGGTTGGCCCGCTATGGAAATCCGTACACCCACACCATCGTGGACGCAGACGCCAAAATTGGCATCGACTTTGGCGTTTATGGTGTCCCAGAGAGCTTTCTGATCGACAAGCAAGGCATCATTCGTTACAAACAAATTGGCCCCTTCACAGAAGAAGCATTACGCGACAAATTGGTACCGTTGATCAAGGAACTGCAGTCATGAAGTTCCTGATTGTTCTTTTTCTTGCCCTGCAATGTGCCATAGGTGCGCATGCCAATGAAGCTGTGCCGTTGGCTGAAGACCCGGTGGTGGAGCAACGCCTGATCACTATTGCAGAGGAATTGCGCTGCCTGGTGTGCCAGAATGAATCTCTGGCCGGGTCACGCGCTGATTTGGCCAATGACCTGCGCAGGGAAGTTCGCGCCTTGATCAGGGCTGGCAAATCAGACGCTGAAATCAAGGAATTTCTGGTCAGCCGCTATGGCGACTTTGTTTTGTATCGACCCCCTGTCAAACCCACCACCTGGCTGCTGTGGTTCGGGCCCCTACTGCTGTTGATTGGCGCCATCTGGCTGCTGATCAGCATCATCAAGCGCTCTCAAAGCCAAAAAAATACACCAGTCCTCGATGCCTCGCAACGCGCCAAGGCGCAAGCTCTTCTTCAAGAAACTGATTCTTCCAAATGAATTTATTTATCGGTATTTCAGCGCTGTTGACGCTGCTGGTCGTAGCCTGGGTTATTCGTCCTCTGCTGGTCAAACCAAAAGCTGGGGGAATGTCCAGCGAAAAACTCAATGCAGCCATCCACCGTGACCAGCTCCAGGCCCTGAAGGGTGATCTGGCACGCGGCGTGATCAGCCAGCAGGACTTTGAAACAACGCTCGATGAGCTACAGCTGCGCTTGCTCGATGACACAGAAAGTTTTGAAGCCAGTCCAAAGAAAAATGTTAAAGGATTCTGGTCAGGCAAACACACCGCCGCTGCCGTTGCACTGAGCATGCCGATCCTGGCTGTGGGACTCTATCTTCAATTAGGAGCGCCTCAGGCCATCAACCCAGTCGCTGCTGGAAATAGAAATAGTGAGCAGCTCACGCAAATGGTCGATACCCTCGCAGCCAGACTCAAGGACAACCCGGGTGACAGCAAAGGCTGGGTCATGCTGGCACGATCCTACAAAGCATTGGAACGCTTCCAGGAAGCTGCGCAGGCATTTGAGAAAGCAGGCGACATCGTCAAGACGGATGCTTCACTGTTACTTGACCATGCCGATGTACTAGGTGTTTTGGCTGGCAACAGTCTTGCAGGTAAACCAAAACAAATGATTGAAGAAGCCATACGCCTGGACCCCCAGAACCCCATGGCGCTGATGATGGACGGTGTGGCTTTTTACCAAAGCGGTGACTATGAGAAAGCTGTGAAACGCTGGGAAAAATTACTGGATCTACTTCCACCGGATTCGGCTGACGCGCAGCAAGTGCAGGCCAATATCAATGATGCACGTGCCAAAGGCGGTTTGGCTGCCAGCGCAAGCAACGTCTTGCCGCCGGTGCCAGCTGGCGCAGCAGCAGGCATGTCTCCTGAAATGATCAATCAGATGGTGGATCGCTTGGCTGCCCGCTTGAAAGACAATCCTGACGACCTGGCTGGCTGGGCTAGACTGGCACGCGCCTACAAAGTTCAAAACCGTCTTGATGAAGCGATAGCCGCTTACGCAAAAACGGGCAAGCTACTCGACACAGACCCTGATTTACTGACCCAATACGCTGACGCACTGGCTACACGCAGCAAAAGTCTAAAAGGGCAACCTGAAGAGCTGGTCAGGAAAGCTCTGGCGATCGCCCCCAAGCACCCTATGGCCTTGATGATGGCTGGCCAGGCAGCTTATCAGAATGGCAACTTTGCAGCGGCTATCGGCCATTGGAAAAACGTCTTGTCTATCTTGCCTGTCAATTCTCCTGACGCTGAACTGATCAAGGCAGAGATTGACGATGCTCAACGCAAGATGGCTAGCTCTGGCAAGCCCTGACGCCATACTTCATGCCTCCAAGCCCGGTTCGACCGGGCTTTTTTTTGATCATTTTTAATCAAAATGACCCAGCATGGCATTTTTTTAAAACTGTATAAACTTGTGGATAATTTAACTTGATTGTTAAAGTTATCCACAAAAAAAATTTAAACTTCAACTTATCCAAGTTCACGATACAAACCGAAAGCACAGTCCCAAACAAGCAATGGGTTATCGTAACATGATGATTTTTAATGATTAAATTGACTTATCCACGGAAAGAGCAGCTCTCTATCTACTACCACTACTTATAAATATAAATTAATCAGAGACAATAAGAGCAACTTTTTTACGATTTTTAAGCACCTCAGAAAAAACTTAAAAATCCTGTGCACAGAAACAAAAAAGTCGCTTCAAAAGTTTTTTTTACGATCGAATCAAGTAAGATTTGCCTGTGCGCAAACAGCGCCATCGCTCTCACAATTCACCCAGCTACTTTCCACCCATTTCTTCAGGCCTCGTGGCAAATACCTTTGAAATCAAAAGCACGCAGTTACCCTTGGTAGCATTGCTGCTCAAAACACCTGAGCTTGTTCACGTCATTGAAGATCTGCAATCACAGTTTGGTCCGCATAGCCAAAGTAATGATTTCTTTGATAACGATGCCCTGGTCCTTGATTTTTCACATCTGGATTCAGCCAGTCTGATTCAGGATTTGCCGCAGTTGTTGACCACATTGCAGCAATGCCACTTGAAACCGATTGCTTTCCGAAATGCCACCACAGAACTTTCTGCCAAAGCGCTGGGCTGTGGTTTGATCGAGGCGCCGTCGGACATGCCGCGGGGTAAACCTGTGGTTCAAAAAAAGAATGCAAATAAGCCAGTGCCTGAATCAGTCAGGGAGGTTGTTCGCGAGGTCATTCGCGAAGTCCCTGGTCAGGCGACGCTGGTGATAGACAAACCCTTGCGTTCAGGACAAAAAATTTATGCCCGTGGTGCCGACCTGGTGGTGCTGGCGATGGTCAATATGGGCGCAGAAGTGGTGGCCGATGGCAATATCCATGTCTATGCCCCTTTGCGTGGCAAAGCCATGGCGGGCGCCAGTGGCAATACCCAGGCACGTATTTTTTCGCTGTGTCTGGAACCGGAGTTGGTTTCCATTGCCGGGGTCTACCGTACCAGCGAAAATCCGCTCTCCAAAGACATTCAAGGCAAACCGGCGCAGGTTCGCTTGAGCAATGACGGTCAGGATAAACTCCTTTTCGAAGCCTTGAACGCATAATTTTCTGAAAGAACAGTCTCAAATGGCAAAAATTATTGTGGTGACTTCTGGCAAGGGTGGCGTGGGTAAAACCACCACGAGCGCCAGTTTTTCAACTGGTTTGGCGATGCGCGGTCACAAAACAGCCGTCATCGACTTTGACGTGGGTTTGCGTAACCTCGACCTGATCATGGGCTGCGAACGCCGCGTGGTGTATGACCTGATCAATGTCATTCACGGTGAAGCCAACCTCAACCAGGCTCTGATCAAAGACAAGCAGTGTGACAATCTTTATGTTCTGGCGGCGTCGCAAACGCGTGACAAGGACGCCCTGACGCAGGACGGCGTGGAAAAAGTGCTGAATGACTTGATCGCCATGGACTTTGAATTCATTGTTTGTGATTCCCCTGCCGGCATTGAAACTGGTGCCTTGATGGCCATGCACTTTGCTGACGAAGCGCTGGTGGTGACCAATCCCGAGGTCTCCTCGGTGCGTGACTCAGACCGTATTTTGGGCATGCTTTCCAGCAAGACCCGGCGCGCCATACAGGGACTTGATCCAATCAAGGAACATTTATTAATCACGCGCTACAACCCGGCGCGTGTCAACCAAGGGCAAATGCTGTCTTTGCAGGATATTCAGGATATTTTGCGCATCAAGCTCATTGGGGTGATCCCTGAAAGTGAATCCGTGTTGCAGGCTTCCAACCAAGGCGTACCGGCTGTCCACATGGAAGGCAGTGACGTATCAGAAGCCTACAAGGACGTGATAGACCGTTTTCTGGGCGAAGACAAAGCCATGCGCTTTACCGAGCCACCCAAGCAAGGTTTGTTGAAACGCCTGTTTGGAGGGAAGTGAGGCCATGTCTTTTTTCTCATTTTTTCTGGGCGAGAAAAAGAAAACCGCCAGCCTTGCCAAAGAGCGTCTGCAGATCATTCTGGCGCATGAGCGTAATGGTCGCAGCCCTGCCACGCCAGATTATTTACCTGACTTGCAACGCGAATTGATTGCCGTCATCAGTAAGTACATCAAGATCAATCCTGACGACATCAAGGTCAATCTGGAGCGCCAGGACAACCTTGAGGTTCTGGAAGTCAAGATCGAGCTGCCTGACGCACGCTAGACACTTAATTTGTGCGGCCGTTGGTGAGGAAGTCGTAGCGGGTTGCATCCTGGTAGGGATGGCCTAGAATTGATTTTCGTAAATAACAACGCTGGTTTCAGAAACAGCTAACGAGGAGTGTTCATGCAAGTTCGTGATCATTGGTTTATGGCGGCTTCGTTGGCTGTTTTGACGCTGGGCGCAGCCAACACCATGGCTGAAGAAAGAACGGGTCGTGAGGTGGCTGAGAAGATCTGCGTAACGTGTCACGTCAGTGGCAAGGACGGTGCCCCGAAAATTGGAGATGTGGCGGCATGGACCCAACATTCCAAAAAGGGACTGGCCAAGTTGACCGAAAGTGCCATCGCCGGTATTGGAAAAATGCCAGCCCACGCAGGGCAGCCGGATTTGAGCGACCTGGAACTAAGTCGCGCGATTGCCTTTATGGTGAGCTTTGGCAAAGCAGTGGATCCGAAAAAGCCTTATGCATCACCGTCCAGCATGACAGGAGAGCAATTGGTGCAAAGTCATTGTGTCAATTGTCATGAAGATGGCAAGGCTGGGGCACCCCGCATCGACGATTTCACTGCGTGGAAACCGCGTTTACAAAACGGTATGAATGGTCTTGTCCGTTCTGCCATCTCCGGCCACAAAGCCATGCCAGCGCGCGCAGGCATGGCGCAGCTCAGTGATACCGATCTACGCAACGCGGTGACTTATATGATCGTTCAAAGCGCCACTTACAAACCCAGGAACTAGTCCTTTTCTGGACTTGCTCAGGCTTGTATGAAGATTTAGTCAGGCTTCCAACGTTTGAGTAACAAGGCGTTGCTCATAACACTGACCGAACTCATGGCCATGGCCGCACCGGCCATGACCGGATTGAGGAAACCAAGAGCTGCCAGTGGAATGCCCGCCACGTTGTAAATAAAGGCCCAAAACAGGTTTTGCCGTATTTTGGCCACGGTGCGATCGGAAATATCGAGGGCTGCGGCGACCAGTGCCAGGTCACCACGCATGAGCGTGATGCCTGCCGCGTGCATGGCGACATCGGTGCCACCACCTACATTGGCCATCGCCATGCCCACATCGGCTGCCGCCAGGGCAGGGGCATCGTTGACCCCGTCCCCCACCATCACCACGGTGAGGCCTTGTTGCTTGAGCTGGGTGATCTGTGCCGCTTTGTCGCCTG
>JAQSDS010000082.1 GCA_029946045.1 Rhodoferax sp. | reverse complement strand
GGCGCAGTGGGATCACATAGAGCAAAGCTTCATCTGCCGGCACCAGGGCCGGGTTGGCAAACAACGCGTCGGCCAGTGGCTCCAGGCCGGCTTCGCGCGCGAGCTGACCTTTGGTGCGGCGTTTGAGCTTGAACGGCAGGTACAGGTCTTCCAGCTCCTGCTTGGTGGCCGCAGCGTGCAGCGCAGCCAGCAGCGCGGGCGTCAACTTACCCTGCTCGTCAATCGCCTTGATAACGGTTTGCAGCCGGTCGCGCAGTTCGCGCAGGTAGGCCAGACGCGCCTCCAGCTCACGCAGCTGGATGTCGTCCAGGCCGCCGGTCACTTCCTTGCGGTAGCGGGCAATAAAAGGCACGGTGGCACCACCGTCGAGTAATTCCACGGCCGCTATCACCTGGTGTGCCTGGACCCTGATTTCTTGCGCAATTTGCGCGATGATTTTTTGCATGAGTCAATAAAAAGCCAGCGTCTGGCTGGCTCGAAAAAATACAAGCCTGCGAGTGTGCCACAGGGTGCCGGCGTTCAGGCGTCACGCAACATCTCCAGGTGCGCAATGCCGTCTTCCATGTAGGGCTTGCCAACATCCATGAACCCGTGCTGGGCGTAGTAGCCCTGCAGATGTGCCTGGGCGCCAATACGGATAGCTTGCGGTCCCCACACCTGGCTGATGGCCGCCACCGCCTGTTCCATCAGCGTGTGGCCCAAGCCGGTGCCACGGGCGCTTGTGCGTATCAGCACCCGGCCAATGCTGGCCTCGGGAAACTTGACCCCCGCCTCGAAACAACGCGCATAAGCATCCAGCTCACCGCCCTGCACGCCCAACAAGTGCATGGCCTGGCGGTCTGCCCCATCAATATCCTGGTAAATACACTGCTGCTCCACCACAAACACCTCGCTGCGCAGGCGCAAGACCTCGTACAACTCGCCCACCCGCAAATCCTCAAACGACATCAGGCGCCAAACCGGGGTATGCCTTTCATGCACTTCATGCGACCGTGAAGATCCAACCGTCCAGAGTTTGAATGTCATGTTGCCAACTCCTGTTTAAGCGCGTAATCAATGCGCGGAAAGTGCACCCGCACCACACCCGCGCGCGGGTCGACCCGGCGCAAGGTGTAGCGCGTGCGTGTGGCCGCCACGAGTTCCCCTACATCGCAAATCAGCGCGGTGTCGCAATACATGTCGGCACCCACCTGCAGCACCGGCGTTTTGCGGTAGCCCCCGGTGAGCGCCAGCAAATCGGGCTTGGGTATCACGGTAGGGATCAGCATCGACTTCCAGGCCAGCTTTTTGAAGCCCAGCACCGCGCGGACTTTCTCCGAAAACGGCGACATCGGGTAATGGTGAAGGATGAGGACTGGCATGGTGCGTCCGGTTAAAAAAGATCAATCGGTAGCAATGGTTTGCAGCGCATGCACGCTCCTGGGGCCGGTGGCAAGTCTGCGCACGAACTTGAAAGTGCCCGTGGCATGGGCGCAGGCTTTGCCCTGCGCGTCAAACACAGTGCCCTCGGTGAACGCCATGGTGGCGGTGCGGTGCATCAGGTGACCGCGTGCCGTGAGCAGACCGCGCGCGGGCTGCATAAAACTGGTTTTCATCTCGATGGTGACCGCACCCATGTCTTTTTGCACGCTGCGAGCCGCCACCGCCATGGTCACATCAAGCAGTGTCATGAGGGCACCGCCGTGCGTCACTGCAAACGAGTTCAGATGTTCAGGGCGCGGGTCATAGACCAGCTCGGAGCGCCCGTCCTCAAACACCTTGAGCTCAAAGCCAAGATGCGCCACAAACGGAATCGATACACCAAAATCCATGTTTCAAGCTCCAAGCATCGCGCTGACGCCACCGTCCACCGCCAGCCACTGGCCAGTGATGTGCTTGCCCGCCGCGCTGGCAAACAGCAAGGTGACACCCTTCAGGTCTTCGTCATCGCCCAGGCGCTGCAGCGGTGCGCTTGCGGCCAGATTGTCGGCACCGAGCGCGTCAATCGTGCCAGCGGTCATCTTGCTTGGGAAAATCCCCGGGCAAATAGCGTTGACATTGATGCCATATTGCCCCCACTCGCAAGCCAGCGCACGGGTGAAGTTGATGACCGCGCCCTTGCTGGTGTGGTAGGCCAGTGTGCCCATGCCAGGCGGGTTGCCACCCAGCCCGGCAATCGAGGCCATGTTGATGATGCGCCCGCCGCGCCCGATCATGCTCTGTCTGCCCACCAGCTGACTCAGCAAAAAGTAACCGCGCACGTTCAAGTTCATCACCTTGTCCCAGGCGGCCACCGGATGGTCTTGCGCCGGGGCGCCCCAGCTGGCACCGGCGTTATTGACCAGAATGTCGACATCACCCATGCGCTGCAGCGTCTCGGACACCAGCTTTTGCAGGTCGGCCTCTACAGCGCAATCGGCTGCCACCCAGCGCGCGTCAATGCCAGCGTCTTGCAGGTCGGCGCAGGCCATTTCCAGCTCGTCGGCCTTGCGCGCGCACAGCATGATGCGCGCCCCGGCTTCGCCCAGCGCATGCGCCATTTGCAGACCCAGCCCGCGCGAGCCGCCCGTGATCAGGGCCGTTTGCCCGGAGAGATCGAAAAGTTGCTGGGTGGTTCGGGTCATGGCAGTCGACGCTATTGATGTGCTTCAAATTATGACCGAGTCACCTGGCCAGCCACAAGCCCACAAATACGCTCTGCAAACCTAATGGTTGGCAAGCAAATTTTGCCGGCGCCAGTCAAAACAGCAAAAAAACTCCCCTATAATCTGGGGCTTGTTCCTCGATAGCTCAGTTGGTAGAGCGCCGGACTGTTAATCCGTAGGTCCCTGGTTCGAGCCCAGGTCGAGGAGCCAAAAAATCCGAACAGAAACAGGCACTTAGTGGAAACGCTAGGTGCTTTTTTCTTGCCCGTTTGAGTTCTGCATTGGGGCGATACTGTGGTTTCAATTTTCCCTTTGAAACTGCGCCGACTGGACTTCGTCACATCAAGTTTGTGCTCATGGACATCATTCAAACCAAAGATCCCAAGTTTGTCCTACGCTTCGCCACACCCGATGACGCCGGTCTGGTGCTGGATTTCATGAGGCAGCTTGGAACGTATCAGAAGATGCGGGACAAGATCACCGCCACGCAGGACGACATTTGCAAGTTGCTCACCGACAAGCGAGGCGAGGCCGTATTGGGCAGCTACAACGGCAAGGCGGTGGGCTTTGTTTTCTTCTACCAAAATTCTTCTGCCTTCACCGGACAAACCGGCCTGTACATCGACGGGTTTCTGGTCGACGACACGATGCGATTCAAGGGGCTTGGAAAGACCATGATGGCATTCATGTCAAAGCTTGCCTTAGAACGTGGTTGTCAGCGCATGGAATGGGGCTGTCTCGATTGGAATGAACCGACCATCAAGTTCTACCGCGATCTGGGGGCCACGAGCATTGACGCTATGACCATTTTTCGCTTCACGCCGGACGCACTGGAGAAAAACGCCAGTCTGTTTTGATTGCAACGCGGCTGGTGGCGGTGGGATACGCGCTTAGGCTACAAGGTGGGCACCATGGTTGGCGATGTATTCGCCCAGGGTTGATGCCTAAGGAGTGAAGCACCCCGAGGAGACTCAGGCAAGCGAACAGCAACCGTTACTGTGTGGTGGCCGTATGAACGCAGTCATCCCATGGCAGCACATCGCAGCCGCAATCGGCGACACCAGCCGGGCCGGTCACGCTTCCCGCCTGCATGCTTGGCACTGTTTCTTTCGGTGTTTCCTTCGGCATCCAACGCTGGAATGGCTCAAGGTCGGCAACGTCCTGGATGTACCAAAGCTTTTTGGCAGCATCCCAACGTGCGCCAAGCGCCTTGACTTGATCTTTTTCGGCGAACGGGGTGGTCAGGTTGATTCTCATGGGTGGATTTTCGCTGGTGATTGGGGTAAAACTTTCCTGAACGCTCGACGCACCCGACGACCCGACGCCAGACTGGAGGCGCCGGGGGAATCCCAGTTTCGCCGTTTCGGTGCCCCACCCACGGCCGCGACTGGGCCCCAGGTTGGGCCAGGGTGACGCGCCTCGGGCTGGGGCATGGCCACCCTACTCCGGCTGGCACGGCGGGGCGAGATGGAGAAAATCGGCGGCGAGCCGTCGGGTGGTGGAGAAAGTTTTTCTGCGACTGGCGGTAAGGCGCCGCAGAAATTGTTTGACTGGAGTGTTGTGTTTGTGAGCATTCGGCAGGTAGTCCGGTCACATCGGGCGGCCAGACTTTCATTGCGCGGATACCCGTTCCAGGTCCCCCAATGTGCAGTCACTGTTGCCCAATGTAGGTTATTCTTGTCTCATCGCTCGACGCTCACGCATTGACAACTTCGACCGCAAGCAAAAGGACCCTGAAATGATGAATTTTGGATACAACGGACTCATTGGCGTGCTGGTACTCGCTGGAGATATTTGGGCCATTCTCAACATTCTCCAAAGCTCGGTATCCAACGAGAAAAAATTGATCTGGATCATCGCCGTGGTGTTGCTGCCCGTTCTGGGCCTGGTGCTGTGGTATTTCCTTGGACCGCGCAACGGCAGGGCAGGCTAGCAGGACGGTGGCCACTGGTTCGATCAAGGTGGCTATTTCTCTCGGCTCAGAATCATCTTCTGAAGCTGGGGTGATTCATGTGAACCAATCCCCATTTCAGGCTTTGGTATTTGACGCAGGAGAATGATTGCGAAAGATCTGGTTTGGGATCAGCGCATCCCACCAGCACCAAACAGGCCGATCAAACCGATCACGATCAGGTAGATCGCCACGATATAGTTCAGCAATCTTGGCATGACCAAAATAAGGATGCCGGCGACGAGCGAAATCAGGGGTGCCAGACTTAGATGCATGTTCATGAAATTTCCAATCAAGAAGTTCAATGTGTACGGGCATGCATGATGTGAACAGATCACATGGCAAGTCTGTACGCCACCGTACCGTGACGGCAAGCTAACGTTGTTCACTCTCGCCCGACAACCCGTTTGTCAAAACCCAGTTCGACTGCCCATATCCAGTTTCAACTTCAACTTCAACTTCAGTTGTGTCCCAACGTTCTTCAGAGAAGATCGAGTTGATCTGACTCGAAATCCGGTTCTGAAACGGACTCTTTTTCGTTCCGCGCTGAGCTGATCTTGAAACTGCCCGGACTGTGGCTGGCGGGCTAACCTACCATCAAACAGCAGTTTGATCACGCCTTCGCCGCTGTAGTAAGAATTCTCTGTCCCGCGCGACCAACATACGCTATGCGAATATTTTCTTTTTCACTGTTACCAGCCCTTTTGTGCGCACTGCTGCCTGTCGGCTCGCAGGCCAGCACGTTGGCACTGACCGCCGCTCACCAGGCCTGTGGTGTCAATGCCATAGCGAGCGCGCCCCCGCCCCCGGCCGCACAACAGCGGCTTGCGCAAAGTCAAGTCACTTCCGGGGTGCGCGATATCGCTTGGGTGTGGCTGGGTTCGCCCACTTCACGTTACCCCCATGCGGCTCTGGGATCAAGGCAGCATGCGGCCAGTCTGCATGTGCTTCCTAGCCTGGCCCATGCGCAGCTGCAAACCTATTCGCTTCCGCTGCATCGTGTGTTTGAAGACCGCATACCGCGGCTGGTTGACCTGGACGGCGATGGCCACGACGAAATCATTCTGGTGGAGGCCGATGCCTTGCAGGGTGCGGCGCTGGTGGTCTACGGGCTGCGAAATGGCTCTGTTGCCGAGCTGGCGCGCGGTCCGTATGCGGGATCTTCTTTTCGTTGGCTCAATCCGGTGGGGGTGGCCGATTTCGACGGCGACGGCCTGCTCGACCTGGCCAGCGTGACGACTCCCCACATTGGCGGTGTTCTGACACTGCACCACTACCGACCGCCACGGTTGGAACCCTATGCGCGCCCTACCGATGTCTCCAACCACCGCATGGGCGAGCTGGAGCAGCAGCTGGCCGTTGTTGTTCCACAAGCGAACCAGCGACCAGTCATCCTGATCCCCGACATGCAGTTAACGGCGTTGCAAGCGTTGCGCTGGGATTCGCCCGGGCAATGGACCGAGCTGGCCCGCCCACTGGCGCTGCCAGCGCGCGTCGAGCGCTTCACACCGCTGGACGGAGGCGGGTGTTTGAAACTGACCGACGGCAGTTGGTGGCGTGTGATACTGGCGCCATGACATCACATTTTCAAGCAATGAGAACTTTATGTTGACCCCCCGCCGTGAGTTGCTGCGCAAACTGACTACCGCAGGCTTGTTGGGTGGTGCTGGCATTTCTGGCCTTATCCGCGAAGCGCTAGCCGATCAGCGGAACCCCGTGCGCCAGGGTGTGCTGAAAATGTACGGCAACGTATTGATCAACGGCAAAAAAATCAAGCCAGGTGCCGTCATACAACCCGGCGACACGATCGAGACCGCGCCCGACGCCAAGGCCGTTTACGTCATTGGTCAGGATGCATTTTTACAGCGAGGCAGTACGGCGGTGCATTTCGGCAGTGGCACGACGGCCAAGGTCATGCGTGTCATTACGGGCAAGATTCTCTCGGTGTTTGGAAAAGGCGAACGCTCCATTACGACATCGACCGCCACCATGGGCATCCGCGGCACCGGGTGCTACATTGATGATG
>JAQSDS010000081.1 GCA_029946045.1 Rhodoferax sp. | reverse complement strand
GAAGTGCTCGACGTGATGATTGCCATGGCCGACGAAGGTATCACCATGCTCTGCGTGACCCACGAAATGGGTTTTGCCAAGGCCGTGGCCGACCGCGTGATTTTTATGGATCAGGGCCAGATCGTCGAGCAGAACAACCCGCACGACTTCTTCAACAACCCGCAGAACGAGCGCAGCAAAGACTTTCTGTCAAAAATCCTGGGGCATTAAAGCCATCGATCCCTGGCTACGACGTCTAGCGAGGTGGGCCGTCCGGGTGGCTGACGATTTCTGGTACCCCAGTATGAGGAAGCCGCCCGGACGGCCTGCCTCGCGGGTTCAGGAGCAATTTAACTCCCCGCCACCTTCATCTTGTTGATGAGGATAGAGCCCACGGTTTTGGCACCGTAGTTGTAGGCATCTGCGCCCACCGCCACGATGCCCTTGAGCATGGATTTCATATTGCCAGCGATGGTGATTTCATGCACCGGATAGGCAATGCGGCCGTTTTCTACCCAGAAGCCGCTGGCACCGCGTGAATAGTCGCCGGTCACGTAATTGACGCCGCTGCCCATCAGTTCGGTCACAAACAGGCCCGTGCCCAAGCGCCGCAACATGGCATCCAGGTCGTCGCCGGCACGGGTCAGGCGCGAGGTGAGCGTCAGGTTGTGCGAGCCACCCGCATTGCCCGTGGTCTTCATGCCCAGTTTGCGGGCCGAGTAGCTGCCCAGAAAGTAGCCCTGCACCTTGCCCGCTTCGACCACGCTGCGCGCCTGCACACGCACGCCCTCGTCGTCAAAGGGCGAACTGCCTTTGCCACGCTTGATGAACGGATCTTCCAGAATGTCAATGTGCTTGGGAAAGACCGGTTTTCCTAAGCTGTCGAGTAAAAAGCTGCTCTTGCGGTACAAGGCGCCGCCACTGACGGCCTGCACAAAACTGCCCAGCAAACCAGCCGCCAAGGGCGACTCGAACAGCACCGGGCATTCGGTGGTGGCGATCTTGCGGGCCCGCAGCCGGCTCAAAGCCCGCTCGGCGGCATAGCGCCCCACCGCTTGCGGGCTGGCCAGCTCCAGCGCGTCCCGTTGCGAGCTGTACCAGGCGTCGCGCTGCATGTCGTCGCCCTTACCAGCAATGGGCGACACCGACAGGGAGTGGCGTGAGCTGGCGTACCCTCCGCGAAAACCATGCGTGTGGGCGCTGAAAAAGTGCGACTGCTGGGCCGACACCCCCGCGCCCTCACTGTTGCTGATACGTTTGTCAACGGCAAATGCAGCCGCTTCGGCTTGCAGCGCGATCTGCGCCGCCTGCTCGCTGGTGATGGTCCAGGGGAAAAAAAGCTCCAGATCGGTGCGCTGCTCAAGCGGGCGGGCAATATCAGCCTCATCGGGCAAGGCAGCAAACGGATCCTCGGCAGTGAAGCGGGCAATGTCAAAGGCGGCTTGCACTGTTTGCTTGATCGCCGCCTGAGAAAAGTCGGAAGTACTGGCGTTGCCGCGGCGCAGCCCCAGGTGCACCGTGATGCCGAGTGACTTGTCGCGGTTGCGCTCTACGTTTTCCAACTCACCCAAGCGCGCTGACACGCTCAGGCCGCAGCCCTCTGACGCGTGCGCCGAGGCATCGGTGGCGCCCAGTCTTTTGGCATGGGCGATGGCTGAATCCACCAGACCTTCAAAAAAAGTGCGGCTGTAACTGAAGCCATCGGCGGGAACATCAGCGCCTTTGACGGACGAGGGGGAAGAGGCGCGGCCTGATTTGGTGGCGCGCTGAAGCGTGTTGGATTTGTTCATAGCGCGGCTATGATACTTGTCTATGTCAAGAAAACTCAAAAAAGGCTATTTCGTACGTGGTGAGTTCGTCGCCGAGGGCAGCGAACGCGACCTGGAGCTCAAAGCCGAGCTCAAGGGCACCGACGACCAAAGCCGCACCGACCTCAAACGCGAGAGCACCGAACTGCAGAAGCTGGGCGCCGATTTGCTCGACCTGCGCGCTGACCTGCTGGCGCGCCTGGACCTGACCGACAAGTTCAAGGACGCCATCGCTGACGCCAAACGCATCACCAACTTCGAAGGAAAACGCCGCCAGATGCAGTTCATCGGCAAGCTCATGCGCAAGCTCGAGCCCGAGGTGCTTGAAGCGGTTAAAAAAACGCTCAGCGAAGAAGCCACCGGCTCGGCCGCCGACAACCTGGTGCTGCACCAGGCCGAAATCTGGCGTGACCGGCTGATTGCCGACGACGATGCTGCCGCCCAATGGATCACCCAGTACCCGAGCTGCGACAGCCAGGAATTACGCGCCCTGATTCGCCAGGCGCGCAAGGACGCCAAGCCCTCCAAACCGGGCGCGCTACCACGCCATGGCCGCGCCTACCGCGAAATATTCCAGCTGGTGCGAGAACAACTTGGCGCCATTCCGCCGCACGACCATACAGACGCGTCTTTCAGCCCCGCCAAAGAAGCCTCATGAACACTTCCGCTGCCACCCCCTACCCGCCCGTCAAGATCGGTATCGTGTCGGTCAGCGACCGTGCCTCAACAGGTGTGTATGTCGACAAGGGTCTGCCCGCGCTGCAAGAGTGGCTGGGCCGCGCCCTGAAGAACCCGCTGCAATTCGAACCGCGCCTGATCCCGGACGAGCAAGCCGCGCTGATCGAGCTGGTGGACGCCGGCTGCGCGCTGGTGCTCACTACCGGCGGCACCGGCCCTGCCCTGCGCGACGTAACCCCCGAAGCCACGCTGGCGGTAGCCCACAAAGAAATGCCCGGCTTTGGTGAACAGATGCGCCAGATCAGCCTGAACTTTGTGCCCACCGCCATTCTGTCGCGCCAGGTGGCGGTGATCCGCAAGCAAAGCCTCATCATCAACCTGCCTGGGCAGCCCAAGTCGATCGCCGAAACCCTGGAAGGCCTGCGCGATGCTGACGGCAAGTCCGTGGTACCCGGCATTTTTGCCGCCGTGCCCTACTGCATCGACCTGATCGGCGGGCCCTACCTGGAAGCTGATGATGCGGTGTGCAAGGCGTTTCGACCCAAAACCGCGATCCGGACTTTTCCCGCTGCGAATTAACGAATGAAAGTGCAGCGTCATTGCGAGCGCAGTGAAGCAATCCATGACTTTCGACTGCATGGACTGCCGCGCTACGCACGCAGTGACGTTCGCCTTTCTTCATTCATATCGGCCTTGCCTCGGCAAGCACTTGAGATCTGAACTTGGCAGGCAAATCACCCGGCGTCAGTACATCCACCGGTACGCCTAGCAATGTTTCAAGTTCAATCTGCAGACCACCAAGGTCAAACAACGTGGTGCCTGGTAGCGGGTCCACCAGCAAATCAAGATCGCTTCCATCCTTGTCATTGCCATGAACGATCGAGCCGAACACGCGCGGATTGACTGTTTTGTAGCGTAAAGCCGCTTGACGCACAGCGCTTCTTTGCCGGTCCAATGAGACAGATGGTTTCATGGTGTTTGCCGATGGGTGGTTCCGGAAATGATAGCTGATCGCACCAAGTTGAGTGCCAGCAGGCGCTTGAGGATCTCGTCGTTGGCCATGTCTGGCGTGTAGTCCGGCCAACCATAAGCAAGGGCCACGGCCTGATCGAGTTGCTGGTGCGCCATGGTGAGCCAGGCGGGTTTGGCGTTGTAAAGGTTGGTGAGTGTGCGCTTTTGCAGGGCCTTGAGGTCCTGTTCGCTGATGCCGGGTTTGGGCTCGATGCGGTCGGGGTACGGCGACTTGTCCATGCCAAGTGGCGTGACCTCGGGCACCTTGTGCGTCCACTCGGGCGGGTTGAGCCAGTTGTTCCTCAAGTCGCTGAGCTTCTTGGCAGCGTTGGCGATCTGGATGGCTTGGGTTCTGAGGTTCAGGCTTTGGCCCACGCTCTGGGTGCCTTGACCCGGCGGGAGTGGCTCGGACGCCGGGGGCTCATACGCTTCGCTTTTTAAAATCGCCCCCGACATCCGAACCACCCCCGCCTCGAGCGATGGTGTTTGCAAATGGGCCGGAATCAGGGCGCCCGATTCAACTTGCTCAGTTTGCTGGTGGGCGGTATCGGCCGGCGTGAGGCCTGCCGGGAAGGGGAAGGTTTCGAAGCAGGTGGTCGGGGTGTAACGCGGATCGTTGCCCACACCCATCCAGGTGCACATTTTCAGTGACCAAACCTCGTGAAAACGACTGTGGACGATGCCAAAAGTGGTGTCGTCGGCGCGGGCAATCACGATAGCGGCATTTTCGGGAAGTCGTACGGTTGGCAGCCAGGCGAAAAGTCGATACTTGGAAACCATTGGGGTCGCAATAAATCGGCCCAAGGCCTTGATGGAGTTGCGCATTTCAGGCGAGCTGCGTTTATGCAACCAATACTTTTTCAATAAATAGGTTTCACGTTTCCTTGCTCGCTCAGGTTTTACGAATGTGTTCACATGGGCGAACGGCGCCTCAAAAAAAGAAGCTTCTTCTTCTGACAGCCCAGTGAAATCAATTACCCATTCGTCTCTGGAGCGTTTAGTAATATCACTCGCATTGGAATAAGGGTGTAGTACCAAAGACGAAGACTTTCCGTTGGGGTTGGGACGGTTCAGCCAACCTTTGGCGACTTCGTAGGGAACATTGAAACTCCCGTTCATTTGAAAACCTGAGAAAGCTGCACGCTTCGATTGGGACAACTTTTTAGCGCTGGTTAGGTCAAAGCTCTGCTCTCCAGCGAGCACTGCAGTTAGGTCTGAATTGATGCGCTCAACATTATTCCCGTCGAGCTCAATCTGGTTTGAATTTCCGCCGAAACACACCAGACTCACACGAACTGCTGCCCCGTCATTCACCCAAGGTTCGTCTGACCATGCGTTGAAAATTGAAAATGGTTTTTCAATTTGAGACAAAACAACGCGGTTGTCGCCACCCCGAATTGAATTTGTTGTCACAAGGCCTGCTGCCTCCAGACCATCGAACTTCATTGCTTTCAACGCTTTAACAAACCAGTAACAAACCAGATCGACGTTACCGCTCACATGTGCGCCATACACACCGCGGAGCGACTTCACGTAATGCTCGCCAAGTTCACGGACTTGAAAACGTTGGCCCAAAAACGGCGGGTTGCCGATCACCACATTGGCTTTGGGCCAGGTGGCTTCACGCACACCCGCAGAAGTGGGGTCAGAGCCCGAGTTTTGCTTTGCAAAATCGGGATCCGACCCCATTTCTGCTACGCCCGGTTCTGCTGACCCCGGTTTTTCCACATCGACTGACGAACCTACGTCCAGGGGCGTGGGTGGGGCGGATGTCGGGGGCGATTTTAAAAAGCGAAGCGTATGAGCCTCCGGCGTCTGCCCTGCCCGCGCACCGGGTTCCGTAAACGAAAGCAGCGCATCCCGGCACTCGATGTGGTCCAGCGATTCCAGCACCGGGTTGGTCTTGAACTCGTAGCCGTGCGCCATACGCCACTGCAGCTCGCCAATCCAGACCGTCACGCGGGCCAGTTCGGCGGCGTATTCGTTGAGCTCGATGCCCAGCACGTTGTGCGGGCCGGTGACCAGATCGGCCTCGCGGTCGAGTCCGAACATGGCAGCATCCAAATGGCTTTTGTGCTCGATGTCCTTGAGCGCCTTGAGGCCCATGAACAGAAAATTGCCACTGCCGCACGCTGGATCCAGCAGGCGGTAGTTCCTGAGGTCTTCGAGCCACAGCACAAACCGGGCTTTGCCAGCGTTGTAGTGCTTGTCGCCCTTCTTCTTGCTCTTGCTCAACAGCGTGCGAATGTCCTGCGCCACCGCTTCCCATTTCTGCAACAGCGGGCGGCTCAGCACGGGCTCGATGATGCGCAAAATGGTGGCTGGGTCGGTGTAATGCGCACCGAGCTGGCTGCGTTTGGCGGGGTCCAGACCACGCTCGAACAGCGTACCAAAGATGGACACATCGATGGCCGACCAGTTCAGTGCGGCGGCGTTGCGCAGCTCGGTCACTTCCATGATGCTCAAAGCGGGCACCTTGACCTTTTTGAACAGGCCACCGTTGAACCAGGGAATGTCGTCGTTGCCGTACAGGCCACCATCGCACATGGCGCTGAACAGATTGGTCAGGCCCTGGGTCAGCTTGTCGGCGGTGAGATGCTTGTTGTTGACCAGGCCCTCGAACATGCGCTCGGGCAGCAGCCCCACGTCCTCGGCGAAAAAGCAGAACAGGCACTGGGTCAGGAAGTGGGCGACTTCATCGGGGTCGTTGTCACGTTTGCGCAGGCCATCGGCCAACGTGGCAAAACTTTTGGCGGCGGCTTCGGTGATGTCGCGGCTGGTTTTCTTGGGGCGAAAGCTCTCGGGGTCGGTCCACAGGCGGCGCAGCAGCGCCTGCTTGGCGGGCTGGTCCAGCTCGCCCAGCAACACCGTGTGGACTTCAGACGGGTGGCCGTTGAACTGCGTATGGATGCGAATCGTGAGGCGGTCGCACACCACCAGCAGCGGCGGGTTGCTGAGCGCCAGGCTGTAGGTGAGCAACTGCTTGAGCGCGACGTCGAGGTTTTTGCCGGGTGCTTTGTTCTCCCAGGCGAAATGATTGCGCTTGAAAACGTCGGCATAACCCCGCGCCTCGCCCAGCACCAGCGTATCCTGCTCAAAAATATAGTCGCCTGCGCTGCCCGGTGTGGGCACACCCAGCAACTGGCACAAGT
>JAQSDS010000080.1 GCA_029946045.1 Rhodoferax sp. | reverse complement strand
CACGATATGCGGGTTGAACTGCATGATCTCGCGGTCTTTACAGGTGCCAGGCTCGCCTTCGTCCGAGTTGCAAACCAGGTATTTTTGGCCCGGAAACTGGCGCGGCATGAAACTCCACTTGAGGCCGGTCGGAAAACCCGCACCACCGCGTCCGCGCAAGGCTGATTCCTTGACCGTGGCGATCACCTGGTCCTGCGTCAGACCGGCGCCGCCATCCAGACCCAGCACCTTGCGCAAGGCCTGGTAGCCGCCGCGTGCTTCGTAGTCTTTCAAACGCCAGTTGCTGCCGTTCAGATCAGCATAGATCTGGGGCTTGATGTGGCGGTTGTGAAAAGCGGTTTCTTTGCCAGTGGCTTCGAACTGCGCCAAAACTTGTTGCACGTTCATGATTTCACCTCGGCCGCACGCAAACCGTCGATCAATTGGTCGAGCTTGTCATTGCTCATGAAACTGCACATGGTGGTGTCGTTGACCAGCATCACGGGCGAGTCGGCGCAGGCACCAAGGCACTCGCATTGCTGCAGGGTAAACAGGCCGTCAGCCGTGGTCTGGTTGTTGTCCACACCCAGTTTTTCTTTCAGATGGGCCATGGCTTTGCCGCCATCGCGCAACTGACAAGGCAGATTGGTGCAGACATTGAGCTTGTATTTACCAACTGGCTGCTGGTTGTACATGTTGTAGAAGCTGGTGACCTCGTGCACCGCAATGGCTGGCATGCCAAGGTAGTCGGCCACCAACTGCTCGGTCTCGGCGCTGACATAGCCAAGCTCCTGCTGGACAATCGCCAGACAGGCCATGACCGCAGACTGTTTTTGATCAGCCGGGTACTTTGCAACTTCTTTGGCGAAGCGCGCTTTGGATTCTTCAGAAATCATCGGTCAACTTCCCCAAACACAATATCCATCGTTCCAATAATTGCCACCGCATCGGCAATCATGTGGCCCTTGCCCATCTCGTCGAGTGCAGCAAGATGCACAAATGCAGGCGGACGAATCTTGAGGCGGTAAGGCTTGTTGGCACCATCACTGATGAGGTAAATACCAAACTCACCTTTCGGATGCTCAATGGCCGCATAAGCCTCGCCCTCTGGCACAGAAAAACCTTCAGTGAACAGCTTGAAATGGTGAATCAGCTCTTCCATGTTGGATTTCATGGATTCACGGTCGGGTGGCGCAATCTTGTGGTTGTCGGTAATGACCGGACCCGGGTTGACACGGAGCCAATCCACGCACTGCTTGACGATGCGATTGGACTGCTTCATTTCTTCCATACGCACCAGGTAACGGTCATAGGTGTCACCCGTTTTACCCACCGGGATGTCAAAGTCGAGTTGGTCATAGACCTCGTAGGGCTGCTTCTTGCGCAGGTCCCAGGCAATGCCTGAACCGCGCAACATAGGTCCTGTAAAACCGAGGTTCAGGGCGCGCTCAGGCGTGACCACACCAATACCTACCGTGCGCTGTTTCCAGATTCGGTTGTCGGTCAACAGCGTGTGGTATTCGGCCAGATAGGTGGGGAAACGCTGGGTGAAGTCGTCGATGAAGTCCAACAGGCTACCGTCACGGTTGCGGTTCAGCGCATCGGTGGATTTGGCACTGCGAATTTTGTTGGGTGAATGGCGCGGCATGGTGTCCGGCAGATCGCGGTAAACGCCACCCGGACGGATGTAGGCCGCGTGCATGCGCGCACCGCTGACCGCCTCATAGATGTCGAGCAGGTCTTCCCGTTCGCGGAAAGCAAACAGCATGACCGTCATGGCGCCGCAGTCGATGGCGTGCGCGCCGACCCACAGCAAATGGTTGAGCAAACGCGTGATTTCAGCAAACATGACGCGGATGTACTGGGCGCGCAAGGGCACCTCGAGTTCCAGCATTTTTTCAATGGCCAGGCAATAGGCCTGCTCGTTACACATCATCGACATGTAGTCGAGACGGTCCATGTAAGGCAAAGCCTGGATGTAGGTCTTGCTCTCGGCGAGCTTTTCAGTGGCTCGATGCAACAAGCCGATATGCGGGTCTGCGCGCTGAATAACCTCGCCGTCAAGCTCTAGCACCAGGCGCAAGACGCCGTGGGCAGCCGGATGCTGCGGACCAAAATTGAGGGTGTAATTCTTGATGTCAGCCATGTGTCCAACTGCTAGTTAGCAGAGCCTCCGTAGTTTTCTTCACGGATGATGCGGGGTGTGATCTCGCGCGGCTCGATCGTGACCGGCTGGTAAATGACACGTTTTTGCTCGGCGTCATAGCGCATTTCCACATTGCCCAGCATAGGGAAATCTTTGCGGAAAGGATGGCCTATGAAACCATAATCGGTCAGGATACGACGCAGGTCGTTGTGGCCTTCAAAGACAATACCAAACAAGTCAAAAGCTTCTCGCTCAAACCAATTGGCGCCGCTCCAAATCTCGCAAATCGAGGGCATGACAGGCGCAAGATCATCGGGCACAAAGGCTTTCAGGCGAACGCGCTGGTTCAGGCTCACTGACAGCAAGTGCAACACCACACAAAACCTGAGCCCCGACCAGACATCGTTTTTATAGGTGGAGTAATCCACACCGCACAAGTCCACCATTTGCTCAAAACAGCAGGCAGGGTCATCGCGAAGAACTTTGGCCGCCTGATAATAATTGGCAGCGTCAACCACTACCGTCAGCTCCCCCAGCGCCACCACGCTACTTTTGATCAAGTCGCCCAAAGCCGCGTCTACCTGCGTTTTAAGCGTGTGTGGATTTACAGCATACACAGTCATCGTCAACCCTTTAAGTGCGAGCAATCGTTTGCGTACGGCGAATCTTGCGCTGCAATTGGATGATCCCGTAAATCAGCGCTTCTGCAGTGGGCGGACAGCCAGGCACATAGACATCGACCGGCACGATCCGGTCGCAGCCCCGCACCACCGAATAGCTGTAGTGGTAGTAGCCGCCACCATTGGCACAGGAACCCATGCTGATCACCCAGCGCGGTTCGGCCATCTGGTCATACACCTTGCGAAAAGCCGGTGCCATTTTGTTGGTCAGGGTGCCCGCCACAATGATCAGGTCGGACTGACGCGGACTAGGCCGAAAGACCTCGGCACCAAAGCGACTGATGTCGTAGCGCGCTGCTGCTGCATGCATCATTTCGACGGCACAACAAGCCAAACCAAACGTCATGGGCCAAACAGAACCTGTCTTGGCCCAGTTCACCACAGAGTCATAACTCGTGGTGACAAAACCCTCTTTGAGAATACCTTCAATCATCGTCTTACTCCCAATCGAGGGCGCCTTTGATCCACATGTAAACAAAGCCAATGGTCAGAATGGTCACGATTTCCAAACCCACCAAAAAGCCGACAAAACCCAGATCCTTGAGAGCGATGGCCCACGGAAACAACAAGGCCGTTTCCAGATCGAACAGAATAAAAAGAATGGCAATCAGGTAGTAACGAACGTCGAACTTCATTCGGGCATCGCCGAAGGCTTCGAAGCCACATTCATAGGGGGAATTTTTTGCTGCATCTGGCCGATTGGGGCCAAGAATATAACCAATGACCTGAGGCATGACACCGACCGAAATGCCTACCAGAATGAAAAGAAGGACTGGTAAATATTGCTCAATGTTCATATTTTTCAGTGTATTCAATAGTCTGTTTGACGCGTTGATCTATGTCAAACATGTTGAATGGTGCCGTCGGCGAGACTCGAACTCGCACAGCTTTCGCCACTACCACCTCAAGATAGCGTGTCTACCAATTTCACCACGACGGCTGTTCTTGCAAACCGGTTGCCTGACCTGTGTTTTCACACTTGCAGTGCAACCAATCAACTTAGAGTTTACCCTGAAATCCCCTCACATTCCCTGAGGAGAAGCCATTTTCATCAGCAATTATTTGGCCGGTATTTGCGCTGCGCCAGATGCCGGCTGAAGCGCCGGCGTTGCTGCTGGCACCGTGCTGGTGACAGCTGCATTTTCAAGCACACTGCCTGATTTGGCGGCGGGACGCACCGAGCCAAAATAAGCCAGCATCAGAGTGCTGACAAAAAATACGGTCGCCAATACCGCCGTGGTGCGCGACAAAAAATTGGCACTGCCACTGGCGCCAAACAGGCTGCCCGAGCCACCACTACCAAAAGCCGCACCCATGTCGGCTCCCTTGCCATGTTGCACCAGAATCAACCCCACCATGGCCAGCGCTGAAATCATTTGCACCGCCAGCATCACCGTCAATAAAGCATTCATACATCACTCCAGAATAAAAAGTCTACCGCACCCTGATTCAGGAAGCGGCTGCAATAATCGTTAAAAAATCAGGCGCCTTGAGTGCAGCACCACCAATCAGGCCGCCATCAATATCAGCTTGAGCCAGCAGGCTTTTTGCGTTGGCTGCATTCATGCTGCCACCATAGAGCAGCTTGATGCGATCCGCGTTGGCTGTTGCCGCGCGCAATTGCGCTCGCAACACCACGTGAACCTGTTGCGCCTGTTCTGCCGTGGCCGAAAGCCCGGTCCCAATCGCCCAGACGGGTTCGTAGGCCACCACCACTTCGCTGATGCAATGGCCGTTGGTGTGAATCACTGCAGCCAATTGACGTTTGACAACCTCTTCGGTATGACCAGCCTCGCGCTCTGCCAATGTTTCACCCACGCACACAATGGGCGTGATGCCCGCTTTAAGTGCGCGTTGCGTTTTAGCAGCCACCAATTCATCAGTTTCGCCATGGTACTGGCGTCGCTCCGAATGCCCCACGATGACGTAGCGCACACCAAACTCCTTGAGCATGGCAGCCGCAATTTCACCGGTGTAAGCACCGCTCTCATGCGCAGAGACATCCTGCGCGCCAAGCTCGATGGCGCTTGCCTGCAACAGGGCCTGACATTGCGACATATACACAGAAGGCACACAAACCGCCACCTGACAAGCGGGCTCGCCTACCCCCGCCATCAAGGCCTTGAGCAATGCCTCATTGGCAGCCAGGCTGCCATTCATCTTCCAGTTGCCTGCGATCAGCTTCTTTTTCATGCTTTTTCCCAAGTCAAAACAATTTTTCCAACATGCTGGTTGGTCTCCATGAGGGCATGCGCCTGGGCCGCGTCAGCGGCGTCAAACACACTGTGTATCACCGGCCTGATCTGACCCGAAGCCAGCAAGGGCCACACTGCCTTCAGACAGGCCTGGGCGATTGCCGCCTTGAACGCTACCGGGCGGGGGCGCAAGGTAGACCCGGTCACGGTCAAACGGCGGCGCAACACCAAACCCGCATTGAATTCACTTTTGGTACCGCCTTGCACAGCAATGATGACAAGACGTCCGTCTTCGCGCAAGCTCTGCACTTCTTTGGCCACATAGTCGCCAGCCACCATATCCAAAATCACATCGACACCCTGACCATCGGTCAATCTGGCGACCTCGGTCTGAAAATCATGCGTCTTGTAATTGATGGCAGCATCGGCACCCAGGGCCAGACAAGCCGCACACTTTTCGTCGCTGCCGGCCGTGACCAAGACACGGGCACCAAAAGCCTTGGCGAGTTGAATCGCCGTGACGCCGATGCCACTGGTTCCGCCCTGGATCAACACCGTCTCACCGGGCGCCAGGCGACCGCGGTCCATCAGGTTGCTCCAGACTGTGAAGAAGGTTTCGGGCAGGCTCGCCGCCTGCACGTCACTCAAGCCCTCAGGCACTGGCAAACATTGCGCAATGGGAGCCACGCACCACTGGGCATAACCACCCCCTGCCACCAAAGCACACACCCGGTCGCCCAGTTGCAGGCCTGCAGCAGCAAGTTCCCCGATATCACCCTGATCAATCACCCCAGCGACTTCAAGCCCGGGAATGTCCGATGCACCCGGCGGCACCGGGTAGAGACCCAAACGCTGCAACACATCCGGGCGATTGATGCCACTGGCGCTGACGCGAATGCGCAGTTCGCCCGGGCCGGCAAGCGGCACCGGACGCGCAACCAGACGTAACACGTCCGGGGCGCCAGGGTTGGTGATTTCAATCGCTTTCATGATGGGTCTGCCTTCGACTTAGAACAAAAATCAAAGGCTTTTTTCTGTTGCAGCGTCAATCGGTCAAGCGCGGTTTTCTTGCGCCGGACGCTCCAGAAGCGCCTTCATCGACAGCTTGATACGACCCTTTTCATCGGTCTCCATGACCTTGACCTTGACGATTTGGCCTTCTGACAAATAGTCAGTCACTTTTTCAACACGCTCATGGGCAATCTGGCTGATGTGCAACAGGCCATCCTTGCCGGGCAACAAATTGATCAGTGCACCGAAGTCAAGAATCTTGACGACCGGACCTTCATAGACCTTGCCGATTTCAACTTCAGCGGTGATTTGCTCAATGCGACGTTTGGCTTCTTCTGCCTTGGCCGGGTCAGCCGAGGCAATGGTGATGGTGCCGTCTTCGTCAATGTTGATCTGCGTGCCGGTCTCTTCGGTCAGCGCACGGATCACGGAACCACCCTTGCCGATCACATCGCGGATTTTTTCGGGATTGATCTTCATGGTGAACAGGCGCGGTGCAAAGGTGGACACTTCGGTCTTGGCCTCGGCCATGGCTTCGGTCATCTTGCCCAGAATGTGCATGCGGGCTTCCTTGGCCTGCGCCAGCGCCACTTGCATGATTTCCTTGGTGATGCCCTGGATCTTGATGTCCA
>JAQSDS010000079.1 GCA_029946045.1 Rhodoferax sp. | reverse complement strand
TGTCAGGGCCTAAGCGGTACACATAACTGAAGCCGTCGCGCACCACCACTGCGGGTTGTGGCACGCTCAAGGCGGCAGATTGGCCCAGCTCGAACTCGCCACGGGCGAACATGCCGGGTTTGAAGGTGTTGGCCAGCGGCTTGTTGCCAGCCACCGGGCCGAGCAGGTCCACATACACCAGGCCGTTGCGGCTGGCGGCGTCCACCGTGGGTGCCAGCGTGCGCACCCGGCCATTCGCCTGGGCGCCACCCGGTGCTGTGACGACCACGCCCGTGCCTGCGCTCAGGCGGCTCAGTTCGGCAGAGGTCACCTCGCCGCGCCATTCCAGGCGGCCCTGGCGGATGAGTTTGAACATCTCGGTGCCGGCCGCCACCACCGAGCCCACGGTGGCACTGCGGCTGGAGATGATGCCACTGTCGGGCGCCAGCAGTTGCGTTTGCCTGAGGCGCAGCAGTTGCGCATCGAGCTGGGCTTTGGCAGAAGCCACGCGCGCCTGGGCAGTTTGCTCCTGGGTCAGGTACTGGTTGATTTGCTGGGCGCTGACGGCGCCGGTACCCTGAATGGCACGGGCGCGGTCACCATTGGCCAGGGCTTCCTGCGCGTTGGCCTGGGCTTCAGCCACGGCGGCGCGGGCCAGGGCCACGTCGGCCTGCACACTCTCAGTGGCAAAGTTGGCCAGGAGCTGGCCTTTCTTCACGCTGTCACCCACGCTGGCATGTAATTCCGCCACGCGCAGGCCACTGGTCTCGGCGCCAATGCTGGCTTCTTGCCAGGCCGTCACGCTGCCATTGGCCGCCAGCTTGATCGGCAGCATGCCGCTTTTTGCCTGGGTCACAGCCACCGTGAGTGATGGCTTGGCGGTGCTGGCCGCGCCATTGACTGCGGGCTGGGCGAGCTCAGGCGTGGGCGTGCGATTGACAAACAGGCCGATCGCGATCAGGGCCAGCACAGCGGCGGCAACCAGGCCCAGCGTGCGGGATTTGAAGGGCAGAGGGTTCATGGTGTATTTTTCAGTTTTTGAAAATAGGGGTGTGGCGCCTGCCTTACAGCGCGGCGGCGGGTTGGGTGGCGTCAAAGCCCCCGCCCAAGGCGCGGTACAGCGCCACCCAGGCCTGGTTGCGTTCCAGCGCCAAGGACAGCTGGGCCGATTGCGCGGCCAGCGCCGTGCGGCGCGCGTCTTCCAGTTCAACCAGGCTGGCCAGGCCCTGACCATAACGCGCCTGTGTGGCCTGCAGTGACTCGGCGTAGCCCTGAGTGGAAGTTTCCGAGTCTTGTTTGCGCGCGTCAGTGCTTTGCAGGTTGACCAGGGCTTGTTCGACCTCGCGCACAGCCTGGCGCACCTTGCCGCGGTACACCGCTACCGCCTCGGTGTAGTTGGCCTCGGCAGCGGTCACATTGGCGGCACGCTGGCCGCCATCAAACAGCGGCAGGCTCAAGCTCAAGGGGCCGAAGGACCAGGTGTCCAGGCTGGTGCTGCTGCCCTGGCTGGTGGAGCGCAGTGCGCCAATGGAGCCGTTCAGGGTCAGGCGTGGGTAGCGCTGCGCCATGGCCGCGCCCACCCGCGCGCTGGCCACCACCACGTCGCGCTCGGCGGCAAACACGTCTGGGCGCTGCGTCAAGGTTTGGGCTGGCACACGGGTCATTAAAACGGGTGCAGCCTGCGCGGGCAGGGTGGGGGCAAGCGCCAGTTTTTGTCTTAAATCAGGTTCGGGCAGTCCGGTCAGGGCGACCAGGGCTTTGGTGTCGAGGTCGCAGGCGGTGGCCTGCTGGGTAACGCGGCTATTGCCATCTGCGGCGCTGGCGCGGGCCAGGGCCGCGCTGGACGGTGCGCTAAAGCCCGCTTGGGCGCTGATCGCGGCCAGCCGGGCGGTCTCCTGGCGCGACGCCGCATCCTGGCGCGCCACGCCCAGCAACTGGCTGCAGGTGGACAGGCTGTAATAGCTGTTGGCCACCTCGGCGGCCACCGACACGCGGGCGTCATGCCACTGCGCTTGCACGCCTTGCAGCTGGGCCTCTGCCGCTCGGCTGACGGCGCGGTTGGCACCCACCAAATCCAGCTCCCAAGCGGCTTGCAAGCCCAAGCTCTGGTTGCTGGCCAGGGGTACATTGGGTTGGCTGACACCCCGGCTGGCGCTGGCGGTGGCGTCCAGGCTGGGCAACAAGGCTGCATTGGCGGCAGCGCGGGTGGCGCGGGCGGCCTCAACCCGTGCCAGCGCTTGCGCCACCGACGGGCTCACCGCCTGTGCCGCCTCGATGAGTTCCACCAACAGTGGCTCACCTTGTTGTTGCCACCATTGCGACAAGGCGCCCACCGTGCCCTGGTGCGGCAGCGGTGCCTGCCATTGCGGCGCCACCAAGGCATCCACCTGGGTTGGCGGCATGAGGTTGGCGCAGGCGCTCAGTAACAGTGCGGCCACCAGGGGCATGAGTTTTTTGGGATTCAGCAGCATTTTGGGAACGGCTTTAACGTGGACCGTTGATTAAACAACGGGACTGCCTGCATCAGAGCTATTTTCAGCCTGAGCGCCAGCGGCCCAACGGACGTGCGCTCTATTTTCAGAAGCTGTATGCCACCGCCAACAGGCCCGTGGTTGTCGACTTTTGGCGCACCAAGGGGCTGTCACTGGCGTCACCTGACAGCGTGCTGGCTGAGACTCCTGCCGTGGCTGAGATTTCTGGGGTGATTCGGTAGGTCAATGACAAGTTGACCCGCACGTCGCGCAACCCGGCACCCGGCTTGTAGGTGGCGTAGCCGCTGTTGACCGACTGCGCTGCCGTAACACCGAAGTAAGACTGCATGTAGTCGGCATTGGCCAAGGTCGCGGCCACGCCCAGCCCCAGACGCAGCGCACTGGACAGTTCGGTCGAGTACCCCAGAACCAGATCGGCCAACAAACCGTTGCGGTCTTGCCCGCTGCCATAACGAAGCGACGTGTTTAAAGAGACCTCTCGACTGAGCAGGTAGTTGAAGAAGCCACCGAACTCCGCTTTGGCGTCGATGTCGCCCATTCCGCTCAGCGCCTGCGAGCGGTTCTCTTTGCGTCCGAAATCTGCGGTCAAGCGCGCGCCGTACTGCATGTCCTGGCGATCAGAGAAGTTGTAGCCGATGCCGTTGGTGCTGCCCGCAAACCAGCCGTTCGCCCATCGGTACTCGATCAGCGGCACGGCCATCGTGCGGGATGCATCGGAGCCTTGGTACGCCTGGCCGGCGATGACGGCCAAACCGGCACGGCCACCATCTTTGCCAGGCGCGGCACCAAAAAGTCGAACGGAGTCAAAGGCCTGAGCGAATGCGCTGGGCGTCAAAAGGGCCAGGCTGACGGTCAGAGCGAAGGTCTGAACGGACGCGACAAGAGTCTTTTTCATAGATTTTTCCAATAGTTGGTTAGTTCACTGGTACGCCTCACAAGGAACTGAGAGTGACTTTACTACCAATTGGTATAAATATAAACTTTAAGGTAATAAAAAATACCAAACGGTAATTTTTGTGACTGGCGCGGGCTAGCCGGTGCATCGACCAAATTTGTAACAGGTCTGTTTCTCGCCGGTCTTGAGCCGCTTGATAATGTGCGCATGAACCAACTCGACGCACTTAAACAATTCACCACCGTGGTGGCTGACACCGGTGACTTTCGGCAAATCGAAGCCTTTCAGCCCACCGACGCCACCACCAACCCGTCGCTGATCCTGAAAGCGGTGCAAAAGCCCGAATACCGCTCGCTGCTGATGGATACCGTGTCCCAGTACCGCGGCCGCGCGCTCGACGAGATCACCGACCGGCTGCTGGTGCGTTTTGGTTGCGAGATTTTGTCGCTTATTCCGGGGCGCGTCTCGACCGAGGTCGATGCCCGTTTGAGCTTCGATGCCAGCGCCACTTACAGCCGCGCCGAACGGCTGATCGATTTGTACCAGGCGCAGGGCATTCACATCGACCGCGTGCTGATCAAGGTGGCCGCCACCTGGGAAGGCATCCAGGCGGCAAAGCGGCTGGAGCAGCGCGGCATTCACACCAACCTGACGTTGCTGTTTTCGTTTTGCCAGGCGGTGGCCTGCGGTCAGGCCAAAGTGCAACTGATTTCGCCCTTTGTCGGGCGCATCTACGACTGGTACAAGAAATCTGTCGGCACTGCCTGGGTCGAGGCTGACCACGCCGGCGCCAACGACCCCGGCGTGCAGTCGGTGACGCAAATCTTTAACTATTACAAAAAGCACGGCATTGCCACCGAGGTCATGGGCGCGAGCTTTCGCAACGTCGGCCAGATCACCGCGCTGGCCGGCTGCGACCTGCTGACCATCAGCCCGGACCTGCTGGCGCAGCTGCATGACAGCAAGGCCCCGCTGGTGCGCGCGCTTGATGCCCAGGCGGCTCAGGCGCTGGACCTGCCGCGTGTTGATTTTGACGAAGCCGGTTTCCGCTTTGCGCTGAATCAAGATGCCATGGGCACCGAGAAGCTGGCCGAAGGCATCCGCGCGTTTTGTGTCGATGCCGGCAAGCTCGACCAGATGTTGCTCGCCGCTTGAGCCATCTGCCGCTGCGTGTCTTTCCATGAATACCTACCGCCTTTGCGAGTCCCGTCAGCTTTGTAGGAGCGGCGCCCTGTGGGAGCGGCGCCCTCGCCGCGAATGCCTCCCCCGAACAGCCTTCGGCCCGAGGGCGGGCCTCCTACAAAGGCATGGCCTTCCGGTTCATGGAAAGCCGCGTCAGCTTTGTAGGAGCGGCGCCCTGTGGGAGCGGCGCCCTGTGGGAGCGGCGCCCTGTGGGAGCGGCGCCCTCGCCGCGAATGCCTCCCTCGAACAGCCTTCGGCTCAAGGGCGGGCCTCCTACAAAAGCGGGGATTGTGTTTATGGCATTCGCGCACGTTTTAACCAATGAGGTGATTGATGAACCCTAGCCGTTGTGACCGCACCCCCGCCTGGGGCTCGCTGCAAGCTGCGTTTGACGCCACGGGTCGCACGTTTGATGTGCGCCAGGCTTTTGCCGCTGACCCAGCACGCTTTGAGACCTTCAGTCAAGCCGCGCCCCATGTCTTCGCTGACCTGTCCAAAAACCGGATCGATGCAGAAACCGAGGCCTTGCTGCTGGCGCTGGCGCAGCAGACCGGGCTGGCAGCGCACCGCGACGCCATGTTTGCAGGTGATGCCATCAACAACACCGAGCAGCGCGCCGTGATGCATTGGCTGTTGCGGTCGCCCCCGCCGGACCCTGCCATGCCGGCGCAGTCCTTGCACATCCACATGGCCGAGGCACTGCACGAGGTGCACACCACGCTCGACGCGATGCTGACGTTTGCGGAAAAAGTGCGCACTGACACGCACATCACCGACATTGTCAATATTGGCATTGGCGGCTCCGACCTGGGGCCGCAAATGGCGGTGCTGGCGCTCGATGAATTTGTGCTGTCAGGCAAACGCTTGCACTTTGTCTCGAACGTGGACGGGCACGAACTCAATGCGGTGCTCCGAAATCTCAAGGTGGAAAGCACGCTGTTCCTGGTGGCCAGCAAAACCTTCACCACCATCGAGACCATGACCAACGCCCAATCGGCCAAGACCTGGTTCGAGGTCAATGGCGGCACCGACATTGCACGGCATTTTGCGGCTCTCACCACCAACGTGGCAGCAGCCAAGGCCTTTGGCATCAGCACCACGTTTGGCTTTTGGGACTGGGTGGGCGGGCGTTATTCGGTCTGGTCGGCCATCGGCCTGCCGCTGGCCATCGCCATTGGTGCCCAGGGGTTCAAGCAATTTTTGGCCGGTGCCCACGCCATGGACGAGCACTTTCGCAGCGCGCCGCTGGCGCACAACCTGCCGGTGCGCCTGGGGCTGCTGGACGTCTGGTACCGCAACTTTCATGGTTTCAGCAGTCGCTCGGTGGCGCCCTACCACAGCGCGCTCAAGCGTTACCCGGCCTATCTGCAGCAGCTGGAGATGGAGAGCAACGGCAAGCGGGTTGACGCGACCGGTGCCGCCTTGCCCTACGGTACCTCACCGGTGATCTGGGGCGAGCCGGGCACCAACGGCCAGCACGCCTATTTCCAGATGCTGCACCAGGGCAGCGACGTGGTGCCGGTGGAGCTTGTTGCGGTCAAGACCCCCCTGCATGCGCTGCCTGGCCACCACACGCTGTTGCTGGCCAACGTGCTGGCGCAGGCGCAGGCGCTGATGCAGGGCCAGGTGGACGAGGGCGGGCACAAGCACTTTACCGGCAACCGTCCCAGTACATTTTTGCTGCTCGATGAACTCAGTCCGGCCAGTTTGGGCGCCCTGATCGCCTTGCAGGAGCACCGCGTGTTTGTCAGCGGTGCGGTCTGGGGCATCAACAGCTTTGACCAATGGGGCGTGGAGTTGGGCAAGGTGCTGGCCAAGGACGTCGAGTTGCGTTTGAAGAACGGGAACGACAGCGGCCTGGATGGCTCCACGGCTGGCTTGCTGGCACGACTGCGCTGAGCCATGAACCTGGTGTTCGACTTTGGTGCGGTGCTCTTCACCTGGCAGCCTGGGGCGCTCATGCGACAGCATTTCCCGCAGCTCACGGGCCAACCGGAGCAAGCTGCGGCGCTGGCCCATGGCCTGTTCGGGCATGCGGACTGGCATGACTTTGACCGTGGCCGCATGTCGATGGCGGAGGTGAGCGCACGCAGCGCCG
>JAQSDS010000078.1 GCA_029946045.1 Rhodoferax sp. | reverse complement strand
GTCTGCCACTGGCCGCTGGCTTGCAATTGTTCAATTTCTGCAAAGTCGACGCTGTACAGAATGATCCGGGCAGAATGCAGGCCGCCTAATTGGGCCTTGACGGTTTCATTGATCTGACGGTAGTAGGGCACGGTCGACTCCCAGCTCATGCCGCCAATCAGGCCGAGGGTTTTCAAAGCAGGTGTGGTCATGGGCTGATCTCTCGGGTGCGGCCGGCCTAGACCGTGGCCATCCATAGCGCAGTGGCGACCAGCACGGCGGCCATGCAGCGGTTGAACCAACTCAAGCGCCGCCCGCCGTGCGCCGGGTCGGCCAGCCACTGGCGTAACAGTGTGCCGACCAGTGCATAGCTCAAGTTGCTGGCGAAGGCAAAAGCCAGCAGCAGGGGCAGCACAAGGCCAAAGCGCGCCCACAGGTCATCACGCCCCGCCAGCCAGCCGGCCACCACGGTGAGCGCCAGCATCCAGGCCTTGATGTTCAGAAACTGCAGCATCACGCCCTGCCAGAACGTCACGTTGAGCTGGCTGGCGTCGGCCTGCGCCAGCTTGTGCGATTGCCAGAGCTTCCAGGCCAGCCAAAACAGGTACGCTACGCCAGCCGCTTTGACCCCCACGCGCAGCGGCGGCAGACTCACCACCAGCGCGCCCACACCGCTGGCGCACAGGGCAAGCAGCAGACCCCAGCCAACCGGCACCGCCAGCACAAAACGCAGGGCGCGACGCAGGCCGAAGTTGGCCGCCAATGCGGTAGACAGGGTGGTGTTGGGGCCGGGGGTGAAGCTGACCGCCGTGCACAGCAGCAACAGCGCGGTGATCTCGGCGCCCGTCATGATGTGCTTACATCAGGGTCAATGTGCGCCATGGGACGCTGCTGCCGGGTCAGGATGGGCGCTTAAGCGACAGGCCAGGGTGCTTCAGTGCACCACGACCGGGTTTTGCGCCAGTTCAGCGTATTGCTCCAGCGTGTCTTCGACTTCTTCCTGGGTGGGTGTTTTGTTTTGCCACGCCGAGATTTGCTGCTGAAACAACTCAGCCCAGGAGCCGTCGAGGTACACCTCTTTGTTGGCGCGCTTGTCGACAATCTCGAAGCCGTGGCGAACCAGTTGCGGCACGATCAGCAGTTGCTCGCCCGCCTTCATCTCGTCAGGCTGAACCTCGGCCGTGACGGCGTTGGCCAGCATGTGGGTGACTGAATAGGTCTCGGAGTCGTAAAGCGTGTGCATGCGTCAAATTATCCATGAATCCAGAAGATCTAGAAGTTGCTTGCAAATTGCCGGATTTCAAGGGCTGTCAGCAAGCTCGGATGACAGCCATTTTTGATCTACGAAATCACCGTTGGCTTCGGTGATACGGATGCGTGCGGGCAGGTAAGCCAGACCGGGTGCCAGCCAGACCTCGAGTTTTTGATCGTAGAGTTGGCGTGGTTGGCGCACCAGTTTCAAGCCCTGTTGGGTTCCGCCGGGCAGTTCCAGGGCTTCCATGTTGCCAAAAGTGAACAGCCACAGGTCGCCATCACGTGGGCCAATGGTTGGCACACGCAGCGTGGTGCCCGGGCTGAAGTCCTGTGGCGCACTGGCGACCAGCGCGGCGAGTTGTATCAGTACGCTCAGCCGGTCCTGGGCACCGGGCAGCAAGGCGATGCTGGGCGTATTGGCGCTGAAGCTCACCAGACCCTGCACGCGGTTGAAGTGGGCCGCCACCTCGCTGCGAGACTTGTCAGAAAAGCGATCAGGGGCCAAACCCATCGGGTCAATCTGTCCGCGGCTGGTTTGCACCCGTGATTGCCCAAAAGCATGGATGCTGAGTTGCGCCTGGTAACTGCGCTCACCATGCTTCCAGTTCAGTTCACTGCCCAGCCTGAAGGGAAATTTGTTGGCCTCGACGCGGTACACCAGCTTGACCGAGTCGGGGAGGGCCTTGCTGTTGAAGATAAGCTTCTGGGTCGCGGAAGCACCGCCGGGCTCTGGTGTTCGTGCCGCATCGGGGGCAGCACGGCTCAGTATTTTCAAGTTGTCGGGGCTCTGGGTTGGAACAGCCTGCGCCTCGGATATCTTGGGGTGAACCATCACTGTTGGCGGGTCAGCCAGCGCCGTGGCTGCGCCCAAGTTTTCTGCTTGAACCACGGGCGACTCGGTGGGGGTCTGCGCCGCGGGTTTTGGCGTCAATGCTCGGACTGGTTTTGTTTTGGCTTTCTCCGCAGCGGCCGCGATGGCCTGGGTCGGTAGCGCCGTTGCTGCCTTGGTAAGTGACACCGTACGTGTGGAGAAACTTGGGTTGTCTGGCGTCTGCATCACCGGCAAAGCTGGAAACAAGGCCTGCATCAGCGCCAGATGCACCAACAACACACCCAGTGTCAGGGATATCCAGATTTTCAAGACGATCGCTCCAGCTTGCAGCGGCTCCGGTGGGCCAGACTCATGCCAGTTGGGTGATGAAGGTCTTGATGCCGCGCAGCAGCATCTCGATCGACACCGCCACCAGCACCAGGCCCATGAGCCGCTCCAGCGCGACCACAAAACGGTCGCCGGCCACGCGCTGGATGCGCTCGGCAAGCACCAGCACCACGGCACTGACGCTCATGGTCACGCACAGCGCAGCAATCCATTCCAGCCGTTTTTCAGGTGCTTGCGACACCAGCAGCAGCACGGTGGCCAGCGCCGACGGGCCGGCAATGGCGGGAATGGCCAAGGGCACGATCATCGGCTCGCCCAATGGCTCGTTCGACTCCACCTTGGGCGGCGGAAAGATCATGCGCAGCGCGATCAAAAACAAAATCACGCCGCCGCCAATCTGTAGCGACAGCTCGCTGAGGTTCATCACCCTGAGAAAACTCTCGCCGACGAACATGAAGGTGAGCAGCAGCAAAAAGGCAATCAGCACCTCGCGCAAAATCACCCGCGCGCGCCGCTCAGGCGCCACGTGTTTGAGGGCGTTGGCAAAAATCGGGATGTTGCCGATCGGATCGGTGATCAGGATCAGCAAAATGGTGGCTGAAGCAAAGGTGTAGTTCATGCGCTCTGCAATATCTGTCGGGTCCGACAGGATAGCAGGCTTGTCGCCGACAGTCGCTTTGGCTGCTGATTGGCTCCCGTGCGGCAGCCTGCGATGGGCGCCGCACGGGGAAACAGATAGGTGCGGTCAGGCCGATTTTCTGCGCACCAGGAACAGCGACGTGGTGGCAATACGCACCAGGTTTTCGGCTACGCTGCCCATCACCAGGCGCTCGAAACCGCGTCGGCCATGGGTACCGATCACGATCAGGTCAGCATCCCATTGGCCAGCGGCCTCCACAATCATGTCGGCAACGCGCTTGTTGTCCGACTCAATCAGGATACGAAACGGGTCCAGCCCCGCTTCCCGGGCCTTGGCCATGGCGTCGTCGAGCAGCGTCTCGGCCGCTTGACGCATCCCGGCTTTGACCTGGTCCACATCGATCAAGGCCCCCATGCCCATGCTGTTCTGGCTCAGCAGGCCGGTGTCGAGCACCGTGCCAATACACAGGCTCATGCCCGGCAGCCGGGCGAACTGAATGGCTTCGACCAGTGCCGCCTGCGCCGTGGTGCTGCCGTCGATGGCAACAAAGATACGTTTACACATGAATTGACTCCTGAAGAATGAAACGGTTTAAAGCTTTGGGGCCAACATCATGGGGTCGGTGACACCAAGACCATAAATAGCGATGGTTGCCAGCAACCCAGCCATGACAAGGTAATAAATCGTCGGGATGATGGTCATGCGCAGAATTGTTCCCTCGCGCCCGAGCAAGCCCACCGTGGCCGAAGCCGCCACCACGTTGTGAATCGCGATCATGTTGCCAGCCGCTGCGCCGACTGCCTGAACGGCCACCAGCAAGGCACCCGAGACGCCGATGAGTTGCGCGGTGTCAAACTGGAACTGCGCCATCATCAGGTTCGAGACCGTGTTCGAGCCGGCAATGAAAGCCCCCAGCGCGCCTACAGAGGGAGCAAAAAACGGGTAAATGCTGCCCACGCTGCTGGCCACCAGTGCAGCCATGGCGCGTGGCATGGAAGGCAGGTCGGCCATGTTGACGCCCGAGTTGATCAGAATCCGGACCATGGGGATGGTGAACATCAGCACAAAACCGGCACCGAGCAAGGTGCGCGACGACTCAGCCACTGCCGCCTGGAGCTCCGAAAACTTCATGCGCTGCAGTACAAAAGTTGCCAGCACCACCATGATCATGATGCCGCCTGGCAAATACAGAAACTCAATGCTGCCCGACAAACCGGTTTCGCCGAGGATGTTTTTCCAGCCCAGTACCAGGTTTTTCGAAAACAGCGCCTTGACATCGGCATTGACGCGCGACAGCACCAGCAGAGCGGCCAGTAACAGGTAGGGCAGCCAGGCCAGACCGACCGACATGGGGGCCTTGGTGGTCAATTGGTCCAGTTTGATCTCGATGCTGCCCATCCAGTGGATTGGCCAGTCTTTGGCGTCAGCGAAGTCCCAGGTTTTCTTGGGCAACAAAAAGCCCATTTTGGCAGCGGGCACCACGATCGACAGTCCCACCAGTGCGCCGATGATCGACGGAAATTCCGGGCCCAAAAAGACACCGGCAGCGGCGTAGGGCAGCACAAAAGCCAGGCCACCAAAGATGGCAAACGGCGCAATCTCCAGGCCCTCTCGCCAGGATTTATTGCGACCGAAAAAGCGCGTCAGCATGGCGCACATCAGCAGCGGAATGAGAAAGCCGATCAGCGCATGGGTGATGGCGACTTCGGAGGTAATGAGGCGGTAAAAAACCTCCCAGTCTGAGCCTTTGGTCAGCAGCTGGCTTGAGATGCCGGCCTTGTCCAGTCCGCCAGTCACACCCACCACAATCGGCGTGCCGACCGCGCCAAAAGAAACCGGCGTGGATTGGACCATCATGCCCAGCATGACCGCACCCATGGCCGGAAAGCCCAAGGCGACCAACAGAGGCGCAGCCACCGCGGCGGGGGTGCCAAAGCCGGAAGCGCCTTCAATAAAGCAGCCAAACAGCCAGGCCACAATGATGACCTGCACCCGGCGGTCCGGGCTGATGTTGGCAAAGCCGCCGCGAATCGCCTTGATGGCACCGGAATGCTTCAAGGTGTTGAGCAGCAAAATGGCGCCAAAGATGATCCACAGCACCGCGCCGGTCAGGATCAGGCCTTGCAGGATCGACGCCATGACGCGGTTGGTTGACATGCCCCAGGCGCCCAGGGCAATGACCACACTGAGGATCAGCACCGCAGGCATGGCGCGCTTGGCCGGCCAGTTGAAACCCACCAGCAGCACGGCTGCCAGCACCAGTGGCGCGAAGGCCAGCAAAGAGAGCATGGTTTGATTCATGATGGATTCCTCAATGTGAGCTCCGAAGATGAAAATTGAATGGGCCGCCAGATGGTCATGATGAAAATACTCCTTGGTAAAAAAGAAAAAGTTGTTGGCGAAAGGGTTTAGCAGCTCGCCATGTCGTCAGCTCGGCTGCACTCTTCAAGCAGGTAGGCAATCGAGTGGTAGGGGCGGCCGGTTTCGGCAGTCAGCCCGATTTCGCAGGTGCGGTTGGTCGATACCCCTTCGCAGCAGCTCGGCGGCAGGGCGTCATGCACTTTGCGCAGCGCGTGCACGTTGAGTTCTGGCACGGCAAAGCCACGGTCGCCACCAAAGCCGCAACAGGTCACGCCAGCCGGCTCGATGACCTGCTCGACGCAGGCGGCCAGCACGGTGCGCAGCTTGGCGTCCGAGGCGGTGCGGCGCACGCTGCAGTTGATGTGCAGTGCCACCGGTCCGGGCTTGCGCACCAGGTGCAGGCGCGGCAGCAGCGCGTCGTGGGCAAATTCATGAAAGTCCAGCAGTGTCAGGCGGCCCCCAGCGAGTTTCTTTTGCATGCGCACCGAGCAGGTGCTGGCATCCATGATGACCGGGTAATAACCGCCCTGACCGTCGTCAGCAGCTTTGAACAGCGCTTGCGTCACGGCATCACTCATGGCATCGGCTTGTTCGGCCATGCCTTTGCTCTCCAGCATCTGGCCGCAGCAAAGTTGGTCAAAACCTTCAGGCAGGATAGGTGCGTAACCGGCGCGCACCAGCAATTCCATGATGACTTCGGGCAGGGTGGCCTCGGCGCCGCTGTTGGCGCCAAAAATGCGCCCGCCGCAGGCCGGGAAATAAACCACCGGATCACCGTTGCCGCTATAGGCTTGCGGCGCTTTGCCGGCTTGGGGCATGCCGCGTTTCCACTTGCCACCTGAGAGTTTGGCCAGCAAGTTGTCACCCACCACGCTGGCGGCCACCTGCCCCAGGCCAATGCCAAGACGTGAGGCGGTGGCGACCTTGCCAAAGTTGTCGGCGGTCCACTGCGCCACCTTGTGCTGGGTGCTGCCCATGCCGCGGCCGCGCAGCAAGCGGGTCAGGGCGCCGGTGTCGATGCCGACCGGGCAGGCCGTGGAGCACAGGCCGCAGCCGGCGCAGGTGTCGAGCCCAACATAGGCAAAATCGGCTTCCAGGTTGGCCACGCTCTCACTGGCGGCCGTGCGTCGCGACAGCTCGCGCCAGCTCACAATGCGCTGGCGCGGCGACAGCGTGAGCCGGTGCGACGGGCACAGCGGCTCGCAAAATCCGCACTCGATGCAGCGGTCCACCATGTCTTCGGCGGCGGGCATGGGCTTCAGGTGCTTCAAA
>JAQSDS010000077.1 GCA_029946045.1 Rhodoferax sp. | reverse complement strand
CGGCTTTACCCAGGACGACGGCCACATTTTTTGTACCGAAGACCAAATTCTGGCTGAGTGCGTGGCCTACACCACGCTGCTACAAAAGGTTTACGCCGACTTTGGTTTCAAGAACATCATCTACAAAATCGCCACCCGGCCCGAGCAGCGCATTGGTTCCGACGAGATCTGGGACAAAGCCGAGCACGCCCTTATCGAGAGCTTGCGCGCTTCGGGGTGCGAGTTCGAGCTGTCGCCCGGCGAAGGCGCTTTTTACGGCCCCAAGGTCGAGTACACCCTGAAAGACGCCATTGGCCGGCACTGGCAGTGCGGCACCATTCAGGTCGATTTCTCCATGCCTGAGCGGCTCGACGCTGATTACGTCGGCGAAGACAGCGCCCGCCATCGCCCGGTCATGCTGCACCGCGCCATCGTTGGCAGCCTGGAGCGTTTCATCGGTATTTTGATCGAGGAAACCGCTGGTGCCCTGCCAACCTGGCTTGCGCCGGTGCAGGTCAAGGTGCTCAACATCACTGACGCGCAGGCCCAATATGCCCGGGATGTCGTCAAAACGCTGCAAAATCAAGGCTTTAGGGTAGAGGCAGATCTGCGTAATGAAAAAATCACGTATAAAATACGGGAGCATTCAATGCAGAAGGTGCCGTATCTGATCGTCATTGGCGACAAAGAGATGGCCTCAGGTGCTGTTGCAGTGCGAGCCCGAGGTGGACAAGACCTTGGCGTGATGTCGGTGGCTGAGTTTGTACAAAAGATGTCTGCCGACGTGACGCATAAATCAATCGTTTGATTTTTTGAATTGTTCATGGGGGCTTCATTGCCCGGTTTTGGCCACGATGGACGTGGCAGTTTTTGTGAAGGATTAAGTCATCGCTACCGAATTTCGTGATCGCCGTCACCGCGAAGAACGCAAACACCGATTGAATCGGGAAATCATGGTCCCAGAGGTTCGCCTCTCTGGTGTTGAAAACGAACCCCTGGGTGTTGTCAATATCAACGACGCACTGCGCATGGCGGGCGAGTTGGACGTGGACTTGGTTGAGATTGCTGCAACTGCCAATCCGCCGGTGTGTCGTTTGATGGATTACGGCAAATTCAAGTACCAGGAACAAAAGAAAGCTGCTGAAGCCAAAGCCAAGCAGACCGTGATCGAGATCAAAGAGATCAAGTTCCGCCCCGGTACCGATGACGGCGACTACAACATCAAGATGCGCAACATCAAGCGCTTTCTTGCTGAAGGCGACAAATGCAAGATTACCTTGCGTTTTCGCGGTCGCGAGATCACCCACCAGGAACTCGGTATGGCTTTGCTGAACCGCATTCGTGATGAGTTGGCCGATACGATTTTGGTCGAGCAGTTTCCCAAGCTCGAAGGGCGTCAGATGATCATGATGATCGCGCCCGGTCGCAAGAAAGTTGCGGCGGCCAAGCCGGTGGTGACTGAGGTCAGCACAGGCGCGTAACAGATTGAGGCAGACACCCGCAAGGTGTTTGCCACAAAAGTGAAGGGTTGATTCCCTTCGCAGAGCGTGGTGGGTTTTTAACTCGCCACTTAAAAGTGGCTCGGGGCCATCAAGGCTGCAAATTGCTTGCAGACGCCTCACGAGCACAATGTAATAGGAGCAGTAAATGCCCAAAATGAAGACCAAGAGCGCGGCGAAGAAACGCTTCCGCGTCCGTCCAGGTGGTACCGTTAAACGCGGTCACGCCTTCAAACGTCACATTCTGACCAAGAAGACCACTAAAAATAAACGCCAATTGCGTGGTGCAACTGCTGTTCATGAGACCAATATGGGTCACATGGCACAGATGCTTCCAGGCCGTGGTATTTAATTAACGACGAACAAGGAGTACTCACATGCCTCGCGTCAAACGTGGTGTAACGGCTCGCGCCCGCCACAAAAAAGTTCTAGCCCTTGCAAAAGGTTTCCGCGGTCGTCGTGGTAATGTCTTCCGGGTCGCCAAAGAAGCGGTCATGAAGGCTGGGCAATATGCCTACCGTGACCGTCGTACCAAAAAACGTGTCTTCCGTCAGTTGTGGATTGCCCGTATCAACGCCGCTGCTCGTCAGTGTGGCATGACATACAGCCAATTTGCCAACGGTCTGAAGAAAGCCAATATCGAGATCGACCGCAAGGTTCTGTCTGATATTGCGATCCATGACATGGCCGCATTTGCTGGTATCGTGGAACAAGTCAAGGCCAAACTGGCTGCTTGAGTTGCGTTAGTCGCTATTTAATTTATAGCTTCTTACAAAAATGATGAGGGCTAGAGCTTGAAAAGGCGCTAGCCCTTTTTCCTTGGATCAGAGCTTTCCTGAGTATTTATGAACGACTTGACCGCTGTTGTTGAACAAGCCCGCGCCGCTTTTGAGCTGGCCCATACCCCTGCTGAACTAGAAAACAGCAAGGCCCTGTATCTGGGCAAAGCTGGCCGCGTCACCGAGCTCATGAAGGGCCTGGCTGCCTTGCCGGTCGAAGAAAAGAAATTGCAGGGCGCGGCCATCAACCAGGCCAAGCAAGGCATCGAAGCCGCGCTCAACGCCCGTCGCCAAGCGCTGGCAGACCGTGAACTGCAGGCGCAATTGCAGGCCGAAGCCCTTGATGTGAGCCTGCCCGGGCGCCAGCGTGGCAGCGGTGGCCTGCACCCGGTGTCGCTCACACTGGAACGCATCGAGGCTATTTTTGGCTCCATGGGCTTCGAAGTGGCGCAAGGCCCCGAGATCGAGTCCGACTGGTTTAACTTCACTGCACTCAACACCCCCGAAGACCATCCTGCGCGCTCCATGCACGACACTTTTTATGTCGAAGGCGGCAGCGAGGCGGCCCCCAATTTACTGCGCACCCACACCAGCCCAATGCAGATCCGGCACGCGGTGCAGCACGTCAAGAAGCACCGCCTGGCCCACGGCAGCGCCAACGACGGCACGCTTTACAGCGGCGACATGCCCGAGATCCGCGTCATTGCGCCCGGGCGCACTTACCGGGTTGACAGCGACGCCACCCATTCGCCCATGTTCCACCAGTGCGAAGGCCTGTGGGTGGGCGAGGCCATCAGCTTCAAGGACCTGAAGTACGTCTTTACTGATTTCTGCCGCACCTTTTTTGAAAACCCTGAGCTGGTGCTGCGCTTTCGGCCCAGCTTTTTCCCGTTCACCGAACCCAGTGCCGAGATCGACATCCAGTTTCCCAGCGGCCCGCTGGCCGGGCGCTGGCTCGAGGTGGCTGGTTCGGGCCAGGTCCACCCCAACGTGATCCGCAACATGGGTCTGGACCCCGAACGCTACATCGGTTTTGCCTTTGGCATGGGCCCGGACCGGCTCACCATGCTGCGCTATGGCGTCAACGACCTGCGCCTGTTCTTTGATGGTGACATTCGTTTTTTGTCGCAGTTCCGCTGAAGCTGCACCAGCCATGCCTCGGCCGTCATTGCGAGCCTCGTCAGTTGTGTGGGAGCGGCGCCCTCGCCGCGATTGCCCTCAGGAGATCCTTCGGCCCGAGGGCGGGCCTCGCACAAAGGCAGGGCCTCGCAATGTCGACTGGCGCGGGCAAACTGTGTTTAAAAGAATTATTTGATTGAAAAACTATGCAATTCCCTGAATCCTGGTTGCGTGAATTTTGTAACCCCGCTTTAAGTACCGCTGAACTCGCTGAAACCCTGACCATGGCTGGTCTTGAGGTGGAAGAGCTCAAGCCGGTGGCGCCACCGTTCAGCCGCATCGTGGTGGGTGAAATCAAGGAAGCAGCGCAACACCCCAATGCCGACCGTCTGCGTGTTTGCCAGGTCGACGTCGGCCAGCCCGAGCTGCTCACCATCGTCTGTGGTGCGCCCAACGCCCGGGTAGGCATCAAGGTGCCGTGCGCCATGGTGGGGGCCGAGTTGCCCCCCGGTGAAGATGGCCAGCCCTTTCTGATCAAGGTCGGCAAGCTGCGTGGTGTGGAAAGTTTTGGCATGCTGTGCTCGGCCCGCGAACTCAAGCTTTCCGAAGACCACGGTGGCCTGCTGGAGTTGGCCGCCGAGGCTGTGGTGGGACAAAACATCCGTGAGCATCTGCTGCTCGACGACACCCTGTTCACGCTCAAACTCACGCCCAACCTGGCGCATTGCCTGAGCGTTTATGGCGTGGCGCGTGAGGTCTCTGCACTCACGGGTGCACCTCTGAAAACGCCAGCTTTCGCAAAAGCCGAGTGCACCCTGACGGAGGTGTTGCCGGTCAAGGTCAGCGCGCCTGATTTGTGCGGTCGCTTTTCTGGTCGCATCATTCGTGGTGTCAACCCCAAGGCTGCCACGCCGGACTGGATGGTCGACCGTTTGGCCCGTTGCGGCCAGCGCAGTGTGACGGCCCTGGTGGACATCTCCAACTACGTGATGTTTGAGCTTGGTCGGCCGTCGCATATTTTTGATCTTGACAAAATCCACGGTGGCCTTGACGTGCGCTGGGGCAGGGCGGGCGAGTTGCTCAAGCTGCTTAATGGCAACACCGTCACCGTTGACGCCCAGGTAGGTGTGATCGCCGACGCGGTCCAAGTCGAATCTTTGGCCGGCATCATGGGGGGTGACGCCACCGCCGTGTCAGATGACACCAGCAACATCTATGTCGAAGCCGCCTTCTGGTGGCCCAAAGCCATTGCCGGGCGTTCACGCCGCTTCAACTTTTCTACCGATGCCGGCCACCGATTTGAGCGCGGTGTCGACCCCGAAAGTACCGTCGAACACATCGAGCGCATCACGCAATTGGTGCTGGAGATCTGCGCCACGCCGGCCACGGTCTGTGGCCCGGTGGACGACCAGCAAGTCGCCATGCCCCAACCTGCCAAAGTGGCTTTGCGCGTAGCGCGAGCCGCCCGCGTGCTGGGCATGCCGCTCACCCAGGCGCAATGCGTCAAGGCACTTACCGGGCTGGGCCTGCCTGTGACCGAGGCTGACGGCGTCATCGAAGTCACCCCGCCTTCCTACCGCTTCGACCTGCAAATTGAGGAAGACCTGATTGAGGAAGTGGTCCGCATGATCGGCTTCCACAAGCTGCCGCAAACGCCGCCGCAGGCGCCCATCACTGCCAAACTGCGCCCCGAGAACCAGCGCAGTCCGTTTGCCGTGCGCCACGCACTTGCGGCCCTGGGCTACCAGGAAACCATCAACTTCAGCTTTTGCGATGAACGCTGGGAGCATGAACTGGCGGGCAACCCCAATCCCATCAAGCTGCTGAACCCGATTGCGAGCCAGATGAGCGTGATGCGTTCAAGCCTGCTGGGTTCCCTGCTGCAAGTGCTCAAGTTCAACCAGGACCGCAAGGCGCAACGCGTGCGGGTGTTCGAGATTGGCCGGGTCTTTTTGCGTGATGCTTCGGTGGTCAGCTCCGACACCACGGTGCAGGGTTTCGACCAACCCATGCGGGTGGCCGGTGTGGCCATGGGACCGGTCGATGCGCCCGAGTGGGGTTGCAAAGAACGCCCAGTGGACTTCTTTGATGTCAAGGGCGACCTCGAAGCCCTGTTTGCGCCCATCTGCTTGAGCTTCGAGCCTGCCGAGCACCCGGCCATGCACCCCGGGCGTTGTGCCCGCGTGCTGTGTGCCGGTGCGGCAGTCGGCTTTGTCGGTGAACTCCACCCCAAATGGCGCCAGTCCCTCGACCTGGTGCAAGCGCCGGTCATGTTTGAAGTGGACCTGAAGGCCGCCCTGGGTCGCCAGGTGCCGCGCTTTGAGGCCGTGCCCCGCTTCCAGGCCGTTGAGCGTGACATTGCGGTACTGGTTGCCGAATCAGTCACCCACAATGCCCTGATGCAGGCCATCTGGGCCGCACCTTGCGGTGGCATTCTGCGTGACGCGGTGCTGTTCGACATCTACCGCCCCAAGCCCCAGGCGGCCGATGTGCAAGACGGCGTGCCCGAGAAAAGCATGGCCATCCGTTTGACGCTCAACGCGCAAGATGCTACGCTGTCCGAACAGCAAATCGAAGAAGCCGTGGCCGCCGTGGTGGCCACCTTGAGCGAAAAAGTTGCCGCGCGACAGCGTGTGTAAACTGGTTATCACCCCCCTTAGCTACAGAGCGAGTCATCGATGGACATTACCGTTGAAACATTGGAAACCCCGGCGCTCACCAAGGCGCAACTCGCTGAGCTGCTGTTTGAACAGATCGGGCTGAACAAGCGCGAGTCCAAAGACATGGTTGATGCTTTTTTCGACCTGGTCTCCAACAGCCTGGTCGACGGCGACGACGTCAAGATCACCGGCTTTGGCAACTTCCAGATCCGCACCAAATCACCGCGCCCCGGGCGCAACCCACGCACCGGCGAAGCCATCCCCATCGCCGCGCGCCGGGTGGTCACCTTTCATGCCAGTCAAAAGCTCAAGGAGCAGATTCAAGCTGACAACCTGTCAAATCAAGCGCAAGTTTGACCACAGGCAAGTCATATTCGGGTAAGCCGTCTTTACAGTGCAGGCTGAGTTAGAGTACGCTTGCACATTTGCAGCTTAGATTGTTGATTCGCATGGAGAATTTGCTCCCCCCCATTCCAGCCAAACGCTACTTCACCATCGGTGAAGTCGGCGAGCTGTGCGGTGTCAAACCGCATGTGCTGCGTTACTGGGAGCAGGAATTCACCCAACTGCGGCCCATGAAACGCCGCGGTAACCGGCGCTACTACCAGCACCACGAAGTGCTGATGATCCGCCGCATCCGAGAATTGCTTTAC